>CAJWCX010000021.1 GCA_913031405.1 uncultured Flavobacteriales bacterium
GACGCCAGGTTTTCATCCTGGTAACAGGAGTTCGATTCTCCTATGGGCTACATTAGAAATAATGAAATTAAATAAAGAAGATGGCAAATCATAAATCAGCAATCAAAAGGATTCGTTCCAATGAAAAAAGAAGGGTATTGAATAAGTACCAGCATAAAACAACTCGTAATGCTATTAAAGCATTGAGAGAAACTTCCAAGAAATCCGAGGCTGTCAAACTTTTACCTACGGTTATAAAAATGATTGATAAATTGGCAAAGAAGAATGTAATTCATGACAATAAAGCTTCAAACCTTAAATCAGGATTGCAAGTGCTAGTGAACGGATTATAATTCTACTCGTTTTTAAAATTTGAAAAGGGGCTAATTTAGCCCCTTTTTTTGATTAAGTTTGTTTTGGTATGAGAATCTTTCTGCTTTTATTTTCTATTGGTGTGGCGCTCTCCGTAAAATCTCAAATTGGATTTTCTCCCTACGCTGTAGACAGTCTAAAAAGCAATTATCGTACAATGGGTAATGTAAGAGATTTGAATTTAGCTTCTTCTAAATTTGACCAATCCTTCATCCGAACTTCTGGTAATCAATTTTTCTTAGATCGGAATTATTTATCATCAAATGGCTCTCAAATCAACTTCTTCCAGTTTAATAATGTTATTCAGCAGGTAAGTGGCCTTCCTCATATTGGTTTCGGTTATGTTTTTGGTAGTCAAGGTGCTCAGGATTTATCGTTTAGCTATGCGCAGGTTCTCCCGAAAAACTGGGTCATCAATACGAATATTCTGACATCAAAGCTTGATGGGTTTTTCCGCAATACATCTTTTTCAGAGTCTCATTATCGGATATCTTTGTCTAAGCAAACTGATAAATTTGGCTTGTTGTTCCATGGTGGAATAGATAAGATGGAAAGAGAATGGAGTGGTGGGGTCATTGATGCTTCTTTGTTAGAATCTTTTGCCCCACTCTTTATACCTGTACTTAAGGAAAATTGTAATTCAAGCTTAAAGTCATTTCATAGTTCGATTGGGATGTATTTTAATCTGTGGAAAGACAACAAGACCTTATTGCGATTTATCAATGAATCAAGTATTTATGGATTGAATCGATTGTTCAGTGAAACCGATACATTGAACGGTATTTATGCCAATACGTATTTTGACACCTTAAACAGTAGTGACCAATACCAGCATAGCACATTGGATCATTTTTCTGGTTTGCGATGGCAAAATAATAAATTGACTTATACAGGAGGTGCTAAAGCCATCTATTGGAATTATCGCAATATGGGCCTATATCGAGATACGTTAGAATTTAATTTAGAACATGCCCTTAAGTATCAATTTAAATCTTTTAAACTTCAACACCGAGGCTCTTACAATCTGATTGGTTCATTTAATCAATGGAATTTGAGTCAATCTCTATCTTACCAGTCCGGACGATTTTTTTATTTTTTAAAAAATAGGATATCTCAAAGAGCACCTCAGGTATTTCAAAGGTTTTATAGCTCGAATAACACGAGATATAACAATTCAGCAGTTGATTTAGAATCTACTTTTAGCCACGACATAGGAATCGATTACGTTTCTAGTAGCTTTTGGGCATCTTTTGTATACGAATTGGGTATTAATCGTGGTATTTATTATTTTGATACGGATCTATTGAATTGGGAAAACACTTCTGTATTAAGTGACAATTCAATACATCAAATGAAATTGGAATGTGGTTATGAAAAAGGAAAAATGAACATCAGACAGGAGTATCGATTTACTTCTGCAAATCAGAATTGGCTTCTCATTCCTCAACATTTCCTGGGTGGTTCATTCGATTACCGAATGCATTTGTTTAAACAGAAAAAAATGGAAGTGACTTTAGGGATGAATTATACCTTAAGCTCAAAATCGAATGTGATTCCAGTGATCGAGAACATAGGAATTTATGATGTATTAAATGTAGATATAAATAATATTCAGAACGGCATATTTAATATAGGAGCCTATTTGTCCATTGACATTGAGACTTTTAGGTTCTTTTTGAAAGTTAATAATCTAGGTTATCTCTGGAACGATCTACAGTGGAATTACATTGAAGGCATTTACTTACCAGAGATAACAGTTCGCGCGGGAATTACGTGGGATTTTTGGAATTAATCAGGAGGATTATTCACCAATAACTTCTAGCATTTTTGCACCGATTTCAGCAGGCGAATCAACCACATGAATTCCACATTCTCTCATGATTCTTTTCTTGGCTTCGGCAGTATCGTCTTTGCCACCAACAATTGCACCAGCATGTCCCATTGTTCTTCCTTTAGGAGCAGTTTCCCCAGCTATAAATCCAACTACTGGCTTGGTGCCATTTTCTTTAATCCATTTTGCAGCATTGGCCTCAAGGTTACCTCCAATTTCTCCAATCATCACAATTCCGTCGGTATCAGGATCATTCATAAGTAATTCGACCGCTTCTTTCGTGGTCGTTCCGATAATCGGATCGCCTCCAATTCCTATAGCTGTTGTTATTCCTAATCCAGATTTAGCTACTTGATCGGCTGCTTCATAGGTAAGTGTTCCTGATTTGGAAACAATACCAATCTTTCCTTTTTCAAATACAAAACCAGGCATGATTCCTACTTTTGCTTCATCCGCAGTAATAACCCCCGGACAATTCGGCCCAACAAGACGACAGTCGAACTTATCAATATATGCTTTTGCTTTAACCATGTCATTCACAGGGATTCCTTCAGTGATGCATACCACGACCTTGATTCCTGCCTCAGCAGCTTCCATAATGGCATCTGCAGCAAAGGCTGGAGGAACGAAGATTATTGAAACATCGGCTCCGGTATTTTCTACAGCGTTGGCTACAGAATTAAAAACTGGTTTGTCCAAGTGAGTTTGCCCTCCTTTACCTGGAGTGACACCCCCAACAACATTGGTTCCGTATTCAATCATCTGGCCGGCATGAAAAGTACCTTCACCACCTGTGAAACCTTGAACAATAATTTTTGAATGCTTATTAACTAAAACGCTCATATGGACTTTAATTTGAGGTCAAAAATAATCATTGAGAAAAGATAATCAAGGGTATTTATGGATTTAATTGTCTTTTGTTGATTTTAAAAAAGGGTTAAATAATTTATTGAGAAGTATAATCTTTATAGTTTCATGCCTTCGACATGGTACCCTTTCTTGTTAAGAAGTTCAATAAGTCCATCATCACCGCACAAATGGGCTGCACCAACAGCAAAAAAAACGGATTTATTTTCCATGAGTTTCGTCATCTTCGGAATCCAATTCTCGTTTCGTTTTAAGAGAAGTTCGTTGTGAAGTGTTTTCATTATTTCGTCATTGTAAATAGTACATAGCGCATCTAAATCTTGAGCATTGTATGCAGCTTCCATTTCTATAAAATCATCGATGCTCGTATCAAGTTCGTTCAACTGCCTCATCAGTATAGATATTTGAGTAGGGTATGCTATTTGGTTAAAAATATTCAACTGTTCATCTATGGTTTCTAGGCCATATGATGCGATATTTGACGCTGTAGCTATTTTCTCCAGTTCTTTTTCATGGGATTTATGAATAGGAGGCAAGTTCAAATTGACCATGAATTGAATTAAAACAAAGGGTTTTGCAAATCGAAAATTGGCTTCAAAATTTTCTTTACTCATGAATAAATCACTTTCTGCCCATCGGCATAGGCTATCCCACTGCTCCTTTGAGCAAAAGTCCTGAATGGCTTTTTCGGGGTTAAAAAGTAAGTTTGGTTCAATGGATTGGTTTTCAATATTATTGATCTCCATACAGAGTGCTTCACATTCTTTGAGCAAAATTGAAATTTTTTTCGGGAAGAAAAAATGTGCTTCGCTCATTACGTGCATGGTTCCAAAAAGATACGATACTTTATCGTTACTATCATTACTTACTTTATAAACTAAAGCTGAACCCTGCCCATTAGAGCAGAATGGGAATATTAATGAATAGAGGAAAATGAAATGAATAATGTGATTTTTCATTTGTATCGGCTTTATAGAAAAGAGTTCATATCATCGTCAGAAAAACCATCTTCAAAGTCACCAAAACCGTAATCTTCCTCATCGGTTTCATCGGTTTCATCTGAAACCATTAGAAAATCGTCAGAGAGCCCTTTGGAATCTTCGGAAGGTGAATCACCAATAGAGATTAACAATTGGGGGCTACTTGGAGTTTCCTCCTGAATTTCAATGAGTTCGATGAGAAAAATCCACATCTTAAGAAAATCGTAAACGAGAATAAATTTTTGATCTGGCTGTGAAAGATGTTTTTTAATTGGGGTGTCCTTCATGATGTCCAACATAGAGTTATCTTCTCCCTCTGAAAGGTCCAAAAGACTGATTTCTTCACCTTTGTCCCAGTTTTCATTTGATACATAGAAGCTAGCCATCTGGTTACCTTTAAATCCATAAGAATCAAGAATTTCTTGAAAAAAAGATTCAAAGTTTTCATTTTCATCGATAACAATATCACGAAAAATCTCTTCATTCTTTTCGGAATCTATTAACACTCTAAATTTAAGACCTGGCATCTGCTATTTTTTAGTAGGATTTAAATATATGGCTCTATTTGCTTGAGTCCCATTTCTTTACCAATAGACAACATAAGGTTTCTAGCATCCTCATAGGAGTTGGAAATCTCTCCTTCCAGTATAGCCTCTTTTATTTTACTCTTTATGACTCCTACTTCAAAACATGGGCCAAGGTCAAATGTTTTCATAATCTCTTCACCTTTAATAGGTGGTTGGAAATTTCTGATTTTATCTTTTTCTTCAACTGCTTGAAGTTTTTGGGCCACCATTTTGAAATTTTCTTGATAACGCTTGACCTTGAAATCGTTCTTAGAAGTAATGTCTGCATTGCATAAGAGCATTAAATCTTCAATATCTTCTCCTGCTTCATTTAATAGACGCCTTATCGCGGTATCCGTTACCGAACCTTTTACAAGTGCAATAGGCCTCAGGTGTAGCCGAACCAATTTCTTCACATATTTCATTTTTGAATCCAGGGGAAGCCTGTGATATTTAAAAATTCGAGAGACCATTTTAGATCCCAATTCTTCGTGACCGTGAAAAGTCCACCCAATTTTCTTATCAAAACGTTTTGTCGCTGGTTTGGCAATATCATGTAATAATGCTGCCCATCTCAACCACAGATTATTGGAGTTTCTTGCGATATTGTCAACCACCTGAAGCGTATGAAGAAAATTATCTTTGTGACTTTTTCTATTTATGGTTTCAATTCCTGATAAAGCTAGTAGCTCTGGAAAAATATATTGAAGTATACCCGTGGATTTGAGTAGCTTAAATCCTCTTGAAGGTTTAGGGCTCAAAAGGATTTTATTGACTTCATCTGTAATTCGCTCTCTTGAAATAATTTTAATACGTTCAGCATGTTCTCTTATCGATTTTAAACAATCGATGTCAATTTTAAAATCAAGTTGGCTAGCGAATCGAATGGCTCGAAGCATTCTTAGTGGATCATCATTAAACGTAGTTGAAGGATCAAGAGGTGTTTTGATCAAACCCTTTTCAAGATCAGTAGATCCATCAAATGGGTCAATCAAGTTTCCAAAATGATCAGGATGAAGATTGATGGCCAAGGCATTGATTGTGAAATCTCTTCGGTATTGGTCATCTTTTAATGTTCCCGGTGATACTTTCGGGTTTCTTGAGTTTTTTGAGTATGACTCTTTACGAGCAGACACAAACTCCACATCAATATCTTTATATTTGAAATGAGCAGTGCCATATGTTTTAAAAAGAGAAACTTTCTGAACACGCAAGGTCTTCGCAATGTTTTTGGCAAATTCTAGTCCATCTCCATATACTACAATATCAATATCTTTTGATTTTTTATCAAGCAATAAATCCCTTACGAATCCGCCGATAACATAGGCAGAATCATTGTTATCCTCTAGATGTTTTTTTATTACCTTAAATACGGGATGAGAAAGATATGGTGATAAATCTGTTTGCATGCGACGATACAAAATTAACGAAACTAAATGATGTTAGTTTTAAGAGTGCGTTAATCCAAGGATAAGTCTTCGTCATTATCAAATGAAAAAAGATCATTTTCAAGAGGCTCATCATCTTCAAAATAATTGAAGTTTTTTCCGCTTTTCTTGTGGGCTGTCATTTTCGTTTTCTTGGTGCGATCGGGGTCAGCTTCAAAACCTCTCTTTTTATGTTTTGAAGTTTTTTTTCTGGTTTCTGAATTTTTCAAATCAGCTGGATCTAAAATTGATAAAGTCTCCGATTGATCTCGAGCAGGATCGGAAGAATTAGAATCTTTTCTGTGATTTGAATGAAAAGGTTTGCTACTAGATCGTTTTTGATCGCCTCGATTCTCGGCAATTTTCACTGCCAATCTTCTTCGATTAATCTCATAGCCATCAAGAGCAGATATGGCTTGGTCTGCTTGATCTGCATCGAACATTTCAACAAATGCAAAGCCTCGGGGTTTACCTGTGTCTTTGTCCGTTGGAATGTTTACTCGGTTCACTTTTCCGTACGCCTCAAATAATTCGCTTAATTGTTCTTTAGTTACGCCAAAATCTAATTTGGCAACAAAAATACTTGTCATAAAAATAAAATCAGTCCTCCAATTTAATAAATAATTTAGGTCGAAATTAGAATAAATAATTCAAATAACTCTTACTTCTTCTTGATAATGATGAAAAAACGAGCATTATTAATGTAGGCTTAACATTTTATCTTCTGTAAATTTAATCATGTACTCAGTCTGTTAGTTATGAATTTTATAGACTTCGGGCTTGTGAAATGGTTTTAAAGTGTTTGATGAAAATTTATTGCGACATTAAATATAATTGAGTATTTTCGGCCCTTAAAATATTATGAAAGATTTAATTCTTACCGCTTCAGCTACCTCGCCATTCATTCATTTTAAGGCTTCAGGGCGACTTGAGATTTCTGGAAAAATGATTTCTGATGAGCAATCTACTTTTTGGGATGAGATAACTGAATGGGTAAAAAATTATAAAAATCATTCTCCTTTGAATTCCCAGATCTATTTGCAAATAGATTATTTGAATTCATCTTCTTTAAAACAATTGAATTCCTTTTTATTGCTTTTATCTGAAATGAAATCCGTATCACATGAAGTGCAATTGACATGGTTTTATAACGATGCTGATATCTATATGAAAGAGATAGGACTTGAATTGTCGAATCGATGTGGTATACCATTTGAAATGAACAAGGTTAAAGAATTCGTTTAATTGTTATGCGCCTTATAAAAAGAATTCCTCATGACAGGTTTTTGATTGAACTTCACCAATACAATGGGAAGTATTTATTAAAGCTTTCTTTAGACCATTATGAACAAATTTATAAGATTCCTGAAGACCAATTAGAGAACACTGACTTTTTCAATGAATTAATTAACGCTTCTTTTTTAAAATCTTGCCTTAATCGCTTTATATCTATGCGGAGTGATTTCTTAAACCAACTTAAACAATATAATAATGAATAAATTATTTTTTTTAGCATTAGTCTTATTATTTAGCTCTTGTAGTGATGGTGATGTAAAAGAAAAAGTCATCGAAAAACAGGTGAATTTAGTTTCTAAGGATTCTTCGGGTTTGGTTTTGGCTTTTTATAATTTCGATAGTTTAAGACTACGTTTTGAATATTATAAAAGCATTGAAGACCAATTGGCAAAAAGTCGGACCTCTTTACAGAATAAATATCAGGCTAAAACGGTGAAGTATCAAAATTATGTGAATAAGAAGCAAAAAGACATTGAGGCAGGCTTGTTGTCTCAAAATGAAATGTTGCAGGTACAGCAAAAGGCAGGCCAAATGGAGCAAGAAATCATTGAGTTTCAACAAAGAGAATCTGCGAAACTTGAGGTAGATATGATGCAAAAACAACAAGATATTAATAGCAAAGTAGAGAGTTTTGGTAAAATTTTCTCTGAATTACACGGTATCGATGTACTTTTTCAATATGCCACAGGACAACAAATTAATTACATCAATCCAAATATGGATGTAACTACGGATTTCATCAATTTTTTAAATACAGAGCAGAAAAAGCTTGAAAACGATCTATAGTTATGCTGATTGCAAAAAAGAAAGAACGAGAAAATATTGCAGAGTATATCCTCTATCTTTTTCAGATTGAAGATGTTGTTCGTTCATTCAAATTCGACTTGGATGAAATTATGGAAGTTTTTGTATCGCCTAACCTTCCCGATTCATCATTCAAGGGTCAATACAGAAAATGGTATCAGGAGATCATCACTGAAATGAAATCTGCTCATCTTCAAAAGAAGGGGCATCTTGATCGTGTAATGGAAATTTTTAGGGAGCTTGCCTTTTTACACAATACACTACTCACTCTGGAAAAAGAAAGCAAGTATAAAACTCTTTGTGAAAACGCATCT
Organism: uncultured Flavobacteriales bacterium; assembly: GCA_913031405.1. Classification (GTDB taxonomy): domain Bacteria; phylum Bacteroidota; class Bacteroidia; order Flavobacteriales_D; family Crocinitomicaceae; genus UBA952. Next base: position 8,437 of record CAJWCX010000021.1, read on the forward strand.
TCTTTTATTCCTGAGTTTCGAGCCAAATCTGGAATGAAAAATAATCATGATGTAGAGGTGATTATTCATGCGATGTACATGAAGCTTCAGCTTCGGATTAGAGGTAAAGAAATAACTGCGGAAACTGAAGAGGCGTTCGACGCGATGCGCATTCAGGTTGCGTTCCTTGTTAGGGAATACCATAAAATGAAGTCTGGGGATTACAGCTTTATTCAGAACTGATAATCTGGAAATGTATTGATTTGTTCAAACCTCAAATCGGAAGTATTTTTCTTCAAAATGATGTGGTTGATGCCATTACTCATCAGAAGGTAATCAGCTTGAAGCTTTTTGTAATAAACTAATGATTGTTCAAGTACGGCTTTTGAAAGTTGGACATGAGGAGCTTTGCATTCTGCAAGTAAAAAGCATTCCTGGTTGTTTTTGAAAACCGCTAAGTCCCATCTTTTGTCGAGACTGCCATATTGAATTTGTTTTTCCACTGATATCAAACCTTTGGGGTAATTTAAAGAATCAATAAAGAAAGCAATCAGATGCTGTCTGACCCACTCTTCAGGAGATAATAAGACTCGTTTTTTGCGAATCAAGCAGTTGACTTTTAGCTGTTCACCGGTTTTCGTGATAGAGAGTTTGGTTTTCGGCAGATTTAATGGAACAATGGGGTTCATTAAATACCAGGAAGAATAAGGTTAATATCTTTGTATTTTAGGTCAAATACTTTACCAAGTACTTCATTAGTCAAAATACCTTTATAGATATAAACGCCATTTCTGAAACCTGCATGAGATCGAACCAATTCTACAACACCACCCGTTTCACCCATTTCCAGTAAGAGTGGGGAAAAAATATTGGATATTGCGAAGGATGCTGTTCGGGATACTCGTGATGCAATATTTGGAACACAATAATGTGTAACACCATGTTTTATAAAGGTAGGATCGTCATGGTTTGTAATTCTAGAGGTTTCAAAACAGCCTCCTTGATCAATGCTCACATCAACAATGACTGAACCGGATTTCATATCTTGAACCATCATTTCTGTTACTACACAAGGCGTTTTACCTACTGATGATCTGAGAGCACCAATAACGATATCGGCTCTCCTTATTGCTTTGGCTAAAACTTTAGGCTGGATGATTGAGGTATAGACACGTTGACCAATGTCATTTTGAAGTCTTCGCAATTTTGTGAGTCGATTATCAAAAACTTTCACGGAAGCTCCAAGTCCCAAGGCCGCTCTTGTGGCAAATTCCCCTACTGTTCCTGCTCCAATAATAACAACCTCCGTGGGCTGAACCCCGGCGATTCCTCCCAGCATCATTCCTTTACCGGAGGCAAAAGACGAAATGAGCTCCCCAGCTATCAGAATGGATGTATTTCCAGCAATTTCTCCAACCGTTCTAACAACTGAGAAAACACCTTCCTCATCCTGAATATAATCCCAAGCAATGGCAGTGATTTTCTTTTTCATCAGTTTGCTCAGCACCTCCTTCGGTTGAGTGGAAATTTGCAAAGCTGATATAAACGTTTGGTTTCCTGGCATCAGGTCGACTTCATCATCAGATGGAGGAGTCACCTTAAATACGATATTACATTCATAAATTTCCTTTCGGCTACTGCAAATTTGTGCACCAGCTTCGCTATAGTCATTGTCACTAAAGTTGGCACCTTCACCGGCCTTTGATTCTACTTTTACTTCATGACCGTTAGCTACAAGTAAGGACACTGTTTCGGGAACAAGAGCAACTCGTCTTTCTTGGAAAGAGGTTTCTTTTGGAATACCAATAAAAAGATT
>CAJWCX010000022.1 GCA_913031405.1 uncultured Flavobacteriales bacterium
GTTTTTCCAAAACACTTGATCCCCGGGTTGGGGGAAATAGGTGCCTTTGGACCATACATACCACAACAATATGGTGGTCCTGGACTAGATCAAATTTCTTATGGCTTGATTATGCAAGAGCTAGAACGATGCGATTCTGGTTTACGATCAACTGCTTCTGTCCAGTCTTCATTAGTGATGTATCCCATATGGAAATACGGAAACGAAGAGCAGAAAATTAAATATCTTCCAAAACTCGCAACGGGAGAAATGATCGGATGCTTTGGACTAACCGAACCTGACTATGGCTCAAATCCCGGAGGCATGATTACCAACTTTAAGCAGGATGGTGATCACGTTATTTTGAATGGCGCAAAAATGTGGATTTCAAACTCCCCTTTTGCTGATATTGCTGTTGTTTGGGCAAAAGATGAAAGTGACCGCATTCACGGATTAATAGTAGAACGAGGAATGGAAGGATTCTCAACTCCTGAAATGCACGGAAAACTTTCCTTAAGGGCTTCTTCCACCGGTGAGCTTATTTTTGATAATGTACGCGTTCCTAAGGCAAATATTCTTCCAGAGAAATCTGGTTTAGGTGCACCGCTTGGATGTTTAGATTCTGCACGTTATGGAATCGCATGGGGAGCTATTGGTGCAGCAATGGATTGTTACGATCAAGCGCTGAGATACTCAAAAGAAAGAACACAATTTGATGTGCCGATTGGAAGCTTTCAATTGATTCAAAAGAAATTGGCCGAAATGATTACTGAAATCACAAAGGCACAACTGCTAACGTTACGATTAGGTGAATTGAGAAATGAGGGCAAAGCGACATCTGCTCAAATTTCTATGGCAAAACGTAATAATGTAGAAATTGCTCTTAATATTGCCAGAGAATCGAGACAAATTCACGGGGGAATGGGAATAACAAGCGAATACTCAATGATGAGACACATGGCAAACTTGGAGTCCGTTGTTACCTATGAGGGGACACATGATATACATCTCCTAATTACAGGAATGGACGTGACAGGGATTCCTGCTTTCACGAGAGAAATGCAAAAATAAAAATGCTTAAGGCTTAGGGGGTGTCTCCTCTTAAAATACGAACTCTCTTTCGAGCTTCGTGACCATATATGCTTGAGGGATAGTTCAAGAGTAATGTTTTGTACTTTTCCAAGGCGCCTTCCTTATCGAAAAGACTTTCTTCTAAAAGTTCCGCTGACCTAAACAATGCGTCATCAGCTAAAATATCTGAGGAATGAAACTTAATGATGTCGTCATAATAACCTAAGGCTCTCATTGAATTTCCTTGAAGCTCCATTGCTTTTGCTCTCTTAAATAAAATTTCATCTGCCAAAGAGTGAAAAGGATAATTAGTTTGAATACTATCAAACAATGAAAAGGCTTTCTCAAACTTAAGCTGCTCAATAAATAAATCCGCCTTGGAAAACCATGCCATAGCGATATAATTTGAATCAAGCCCATAATTATCAGTAATCGTAACCGAAAGCTGAATAGCGTCATTAGAAAGAAGCTTTGATGTGGACTGTTTTAAAACATCCAACTGAGATTGGGCAAAATCAAATTCACCTTCATAATAAAAGATTCTGGCATTTTTAAACTTTGCACGGTTCCCTATGGTTTCGTAATTAAATGCCTCACTGATCTGCATATACATCAATGATGCGTCCCAGATATTGCCGTTGAGGACTTCAATATCCGCCATAAGCATTTTGATTTGTGCCTTCATAATATCCGTAATCATATTGGAAGCAGATGCATTAGAAAGAATCTGCAATGCTTTTTCTTTATCGCCGTGGTGAAAGGCTAAGAGCTCTGCATACTCCATAATGATGCTTAATGTTTTTGAGCTTAATGCCCCTAGTTCACTAACCACAGTTTCATAATTGGAAAGCACCTGCGTCAGCTCCTCTGGAGAATATGATTTGATCTTTGCTATTTTAATATAGCCTACATTCAATATGCCTATTTGAGCTTTTAATTTCAAATCACTAGAACTCGTTGTTAAAATGCTTTCCTGAAATGCGCGAATTGCTGTTTTATAGTCTTTATTTTCTCGACAAACTAGTGCGAAATCAAAAAGCCTCATGCCATTGGCTTTTGACCTCATATCAACAGCAACCACCTGATTAAATACACCTGAAAAATTATCAACCTGTGAATACTGCCATATTAACATTTCTGAAAAAACAACTCCGGAATTTTCTTTTCTGGCCCGCTCAAAAAGAGCCGCTTTTAATAGGACAAACTCTTTTGATTCCTCCGTGTTCAGGTCTAACCTTCTGATAAGGGCCTTCTGGACAGACTCGTTATAGTAATCATGATTATCCAAAAGAGAGAGGTAGGCCTCTATCATTTTTGACTTGTCTTGTTGTTGTGCATATAAATCTGCTTCTTGGAAATTAAAGGGGTAAGACTTGAACTTTTTCTTTCCTAAATCTAAAGCCCTCTTGGCCTCGTTAAGCATAGACAACGAAACAAAAGAATTAAACAATGAAATACATTGGGATGGAGAGTTCGTGTGATTACTCATCAGGCCTTCATAAATCTTATTTGCCTTTGAATCCTCTCCTCTATCGATATAAAACCCAGCAAGCTGTAACTTCAAATCAAGATTATTCTTTGTTTTAGAAATTTCTTTTTTTAATGTTTTTTCTGCGCGTTTGTAATCTTTTGTTTCAATTAAACAATCATAATATTTCTTGAATATAGCAAGCGTAGGGGTTTCTTGATAAATCTTTTCATAATATTCTAGAGCCTTATCAAAAGATCCTTTTCCGTAATAATGTTGTGCCAATTGCAGGTCCGAATCTGTCTGAGAAAAAACGGGTGTAATCAAGCCTATAAAAAGAATAAAAAGAATCTGTTTCATTTTTAATTTAATCCAGCTCTTAATCGCGCAGAAAAAGCAATCAGCTCGTTATGTAAGCGTTGATAAATCTCCAAAAATTGTGCCCTTGTCTTGTCGTACTCTTCATATAGGGTTTTGATCTGATTAACCTTCTTTGTTTCAAAGTCTATATATTCATTGTATAATTCTCTTTTTCCATACCCATTCAAAATATCTGAGCCAAGCTTGACTAATTGTTCCTTCTCTTCTATTAAGCTCACTTTGAGACGAGCCTCCTCCTTTCCTAAGGGTCCAAGCATCTTCCTCATTCGTTTGTAATCATTCATTTTTTTTCCAATTACAAGGTTGATGGAGTCCGGTGAGTAATTCTGTTTTATTTGTCGCTCAACCTCATAAGTAGACATTTGAAGAGCGGAAATGCTATCGATTTTAATTTTTAAAAATGCTTTTTCAATTCCTTCAACTTGCCCTATTAAACTATCAACACGTGCACTCTGATCTTCCTTCTCAAAATCCGAGCAAGAAAACAAATAAACACACAGTATTATCCCTATTTTTCTTTTCATACAATGGGTCTCTTAATTGTTTTCACAACTTTAATTAATTGTTTCAAAGCCCGTGTAGCGAACCAGTGCGTCTGGAACTTTAATTCCATCCACTCCTTGATGGTTTTCCAATAAAGCAGCCACAATTCTAGGTAGGGCCATAGCAGAACCGTTTAAGGTGTGGCATAATTTAGATTTTTTTTTCGCATCCTTATATCTCAGCTTCAATCTATTCGATTGAAAAGTGTCAAATCTAGAAACGGAGCTCACCTCAAGCCATTTTTGCTGTCCTGCAGAATAAACCTCAAAATCATAGGTGATTGCTGCAGCAAAGCCAGTGTCACCTCCGCAGAGTTTTAAAATCCTATACTGTAGGTTTAGCTTCTGTAGGAGTCCCTTTACGTGCTCAATCATTTCTTTTAAAGCGCTATCTGCATTCTCGGGTGTTTCAATACGAACTATTTCAACTTTATCAAACTGATGCAGCCTGTTGAGCCCTCTTACATCCTTGCCATAACTTCCAGCCTCCCTTCTAAAGCAAGGGGTATGTCCCGTTATTTTTATTGAAAAATCCGAGTTCGGCAATAAGACGTCTCTATACATATTTGTCAGTGGCACCTCTGCTGTTGGGATTAAGTACAAGTCTTCCGAGCCCACGTGATACATCATTCCCTCCTTGTCCGGAAGCTGCCCCGTTCCCATACCACTTTCTTCATTAACCATTAAGGGAGAGCTATATTCTTCGTAACCGGCCTTTGCTGCTTCGTCCAAAAAGAAGGAAATTAACGCCCGTTGAAGTTTTGCCCCTTTTCCTTTATAAAATGGGAAACCCGCCCCGGTTACCTTAACACCAAGCTCAAAGTCGATTAAGCCATATGTTTTTGCCAAATCCCAATGAGGGTAAATGGCTCGATCTTTTCCTGGTGACTCACCATACTCAAAAATCACCTCGTTGTCATCTGCATCCTTACCGTGTGGCACCTCTGAATGTGGGATGTTGGGGATTGTTAAAATGGTTTGGTAAAGTCTTTTTTGTAAGCTCTCAACTTTTACCTTTTGTTCTGACTCCTGCTTTTTTAAATCAACACTTTGTTGTTTCAGCTCATCTGCTTTTTCTCTTTCTCCAGAGCTGTAACATTGACCCACTTGTTTGGATATCATGTTAAGGTTGGCAGAAAGTTTCTGCAATGCGGTTTTTTCATCCCTCCATTCCTGATCTGTCAAAAGAATCTGCTCAATCTCTTTCGTTGAGTCAATACCTCTTTTTTTCAATCCTTCAATGACCTCTGCTTTGTTTTCTTTGATCCGCTGAATTTCAATCATAAATATAATTTGTTAAACAAAATTACACAATTGAAAAAAGAATAAGAGGGATTTCTTTTGATTAAAAAGGTTGGTAGATTTATCAAGGTGTTAAAAATGGTTAAGTTTCCTTTAAGAATGGACTGATTTTATTTAGATTCGTTTAGTGTTGAGAAAAAATAAAATAAGCCTTGCCGTACTCTTGCTGGCCATCTCTATTATAAGCCTTATTGTTGTTCAGTGGTATCAGCTCTATACCACTTATCATCGAAAATCTAAAGAGCTTGATGAAAAAATAATGTCGTTTCAAGACAAAATTTCATTTCGACATGAGAAAGCCGAAGACTATCGAAGATATATGAACATTGTCAACGAAGACTTTAGTCTTCAATACAAAGAAATTCTTAAAGCTGAATTCAAAAATTTAGTCCCAACAAAAGAAAATATCACAATTAGCGATACCTTAATAAATAGCAAGGGTAAGCGAGAAGAATATCTTGTGATTAAGGGAAGAGCTTTCGATTCCATTTCCGGGTTATCCGCCGAACAACGTGTTTTAGCTAAAAACTATAAAGAGATCAAAGATGTGTTTCAGGGCAACTCTGGAGTTTTACCTGGGTCTAAGGACTCAGGTCAAGTGGCCATTGAGTTAAATCAAAAAGCCATTCAACAAATCTTTAAAAAAGCAAAATACATCAACGAAATGATGATCCAAGCATTTCGCGAAAACGTTCTGGAAACTCCACAGAAAAGAGTTGATCCAGTTTTTTTAGATTCCATAATCTCTTACGAAATCAAAGGAGAACTATTGCCCCAAAAATATGCCTTTTGCGTGTATCAAAAAGATCAAAAAGCGGTTGTTTTTAATGTCGTTTCTCAAAATTACAACACTCAGATCGACTTTGATTCTTTAAACTACGTTTCCCTTTTCCGCAACAACGCCTTCAGCGATCCCTTATATTTACAAATTTCGTTTCCAGGAAAGAACCGATTTATTTTGAAAGAAATGTCCTTAACCATCGTTGGGTCCGTTCTAATTGTTATTGTCGTATTGTTTGCACTTGTGTTTATGTTTAAAACCATTATTGAACAAAAACGTCTTTCAGAGCTCAAGGGTGGTTTTATTTCCAATATGACACATGAATTCAAAACCCCTATTTCAACAATAGCACTTGCTTGTGAAGCTATACAAGATGTAGACGTGACCAAAGAGGGCCAGAATGAGACCATGAGGCCCTTTATTGAAATGATTCAACAAGAAAATCGTCGGCTTGAAATTTTAGCTGAGAGTATTTTAGAAAGCTCCATGCTCGAAAAAGAAAATATAAAGTGGGGGCAAGATCAAATAGATATTGTTGAGGTTGCTTCTGTGGTTATCAATAATGCCTTGTTCCGAAAAGGAAAAGAAAATTGCGAAATACAACTTACATTCTCTGATGAGTCTATAATTGTATTATGCGATCGGCTTCATTTTAGAAACTTATTATCCAATCTAGTTGACAACAGCATAAAATATAGTGACGGTAAAGCCCATATTTCAATAGACATAAAACAAACCCAGAAAAATGTCGTTTTAACCATTTCAGATTTAGGAATTGGCATAAAAAAAGAACACCTCAATAAAATATTTGATAAATTGTACCGTGTTCCTACAGGTAACCTCCATAATGTGAAAGGCTTTGGCCTTGGATTGAATTATGTAAAGCGGATTTGTGACGGGTACAATTGGTTCATTAATGTCAATAGCAAAATTGGAAAGGGCACAACATTTGTTATAACAATGAATAAAGAATGACTGTGATAAAAAACATATTGTTAGCAGAGGATGATGAAAACCTCGGAAAATTATTGACCACCTTCCTAAAAGCCAAGGGGTTTCATGTAGAGCTTGCTAAAAATGGCAAATCTGCCTATGAGCTTTTTAACAATCCCAAACATTCTTTTAGCCTGTTAATTTTGGATGTTATGATGCCTGAAATGGACGGTTTTACATTGGCTGAAGAAATTAGACTTTTAGACAAAAACATTCCTTTTTTATTTCTTTCAGCGAAATCTATGAAAGAGGATAAGCTAAGGGGTTTTCGTGTCGGTGCAGACGACTATATTACCAAGCCTTTTTCAATGGAGGAGCTTCTGGCTAGAGTGACTGTTATCTTAAAAAGGATTGAAGCTAAAAAAACTAATGTTCAAGAGAAATTAAATGTTGGGCGGATTGAATATGAGCCTGAGTTAAGTCTACTTCACCTCAATGAAGGAATAAAAAAACTAACCACAAAAGAGAACATGTTGCTTCGCCTATTGGTACAGAATCAAAACGAGCTACTCGATCGTCAAGCTGCGCTACGTGCTGTTTGGGGGGATGACAATTATTTTAACGGGAGAAGCATGGATGTTTACATCGCCAAGCTAAGGAAGCTGTTGAAAGAAGATGCCAATATAGAAATAATGAATGTTCATGGGATTGGTTTTAAGTTGCTCGTAAAGCAATAATATGCAAAGAATTTTCTTTTCAAATTTGATGTTAATGATTCTATTGAATCTTCTCATCAAGCCCATTGCCCTTTTCGGCATAGACGCAACAGTTCAAAATCGTGTGGGTGCGGAAAATTATGGCATCTACTTTTCTCTTCTAAACCTTTCAGTTCTTTTTAATATTCTATTGGATTTTGGTATCAATAATTATACGACCAAAAACCTTGCCCAAAACCCAGAAGAAATAAAAAAATATTTTGGTCGTGTTTTTACCTTTAGACTCATTCTTTTTAGCCTTTATAGTCTTTTTACTTTCTGTATTGCACTATTTTTGGGTTACACTGGCAGGCCTCTTTTTTTATTGTCTTTTCTCATACTGAATCAATTTTTGGTATTAACAATCGCTTATTTTAGAAGCCATTTTGCTGGGTTTCATTTTTTTAAAACAGATGCTTTTATCTCTGTTCTAGATCGTGGATTGTTAATCCTGGTTGGTGGCGCATTGCTTTTTTCTCCATGGGCGCCTGAGAATTTCGAAATAGAATGGTTTATATGGGTTCAGACGTTTTGCTATGCAACAACTCTTATGGTTGGTTTTGTTCTTTTAATTAAACATTTAAAACGCCCTTACTTTTCTTGGGACCCCTCTTTTAGTTTTGAGCTCATTAAAAAAAGTTGGCCCTACGCACTGTTAATTGTCTTAATGTTGTTTTATACTCGAATTGATGGCGTTATGCTTGAGAGAATACATGTTAATGGGGCCTATGAATCTGGAGTATACGCGCAGGGCTTCCGCCTGCTTGACGCCCTCTACATGTTTGGAATGATTTTCGCTGGACTCCTGTTTCCATTGTTTTCTAAACAGCTTAAGGAGTCTATTCCTGCAGTTTTGGAGTTGGTGAGAAATTCAGCAAACCTGCTCTTGAGTGGGGTCATTATAATCATATTTGTCACTTGCTTTAATTCCTCATATATACTGGGTTTGATTTATACTGATTTTACAGATGCTGTGGGCCCTTTTAGGTTTTTGATGATTGGGTTTTTCCCAATCTGTATGAATTTTATTTTCGGAACTCTTCTCACGGCAAATGGAAATTTAAAAGCACTTAACCTCATATCCCTTGGAGGGATTGCCGCAAATGTATGTGTTAATGTTTTGCTAATCCCTAAGTATGGCGCATTAGGTGCAGCAATAGCGACATGCTTTACCCAAATGGTTACTGCAGTTCTTCAATACGTTTATTGTGTTATTAATTTTCAAATCCCCTTAAAAATCAATGGTGCTCTCAAATTTGGCGTTTTAATTATCCTGCTTTATGGCACAAGTTCTCTTCTCGAAGGAAGTGACTTTTTAATTCCCGCTCAGTTAATTTTAGGATTGTTTCTAACCTTTTCTATGTCGCTTATAGACCTCAAGTCTATGAAAAAACTATATTTTTCATCGGGTCGAATCAAATAATTTCTACTAAATAGAGTTTTTATTGAAGTTATAAGCCCTATTTTCGTAACCTGAAAATACTATAATGGAAAAACCTAACCTTAACTTAACTGAAGAAAGAGAACGATTACTATCGTTTTTATTTCGAAAAAGAAAAATCATTCTTTCTTTTTCTTTGTTTGTAACTGTTCTTGTTTTTGGACTTTCATACTTGATTACGCCTCTGTATTTATCATCTGCAATTGTGTTTCCCGCGGCATCGAGTTCCGTTTCTTTTTCAGAATCGCGAAACGTCAAGGCCTCCTCTATGGATTTTGGTGAAGAAGAACAAGCTGAACAACTGGTTCAAATTCTTCAGTCCGCGCAAATTAAAGACCGGATTGTTGAAAAGTATAATCTGATGGAACACTACAATATTGACAAAAATGATGAATTCAAGTACGATAAATTAAATACTGCTTTTGAAGGACACTTCTCTTTTGAACGAACACGTTTTGGATCTATTAAAATTGATGTTTTAGACCGGGACCCCAAACTGGCTGCTGAAATGGCCAATGAAGTTGTTTCACTTATTGATACAGTAAAAAATAGTATTATAAGAAAAAGAACTTTGCCCGCTTTTGAAATCACAAAACGAAAGAAAGAACATCTTGAAAATGAAATTGAAGCCATTTCGAAAGAAATGAAAAGACTCACTGGTCTTGGTGTTGTGGCCGTGAATGTTCGCTCAAGGCTTTATCAAGCTCTTGTTGACTCTAAAAACCCTCAAGAAAAAGCACAACTCAAGGCGAAAATTGAAGTGAACAATACTTACGGCTCAACCTTTGATGGCCTCGAAAGAGAACGAAATGAAAAAATAATTAAACTAGAAGATTTTAAAGTCGCTTACGAGCAAGCAGAATCTGATGCTGCAACAATTTTTAGCCATAAATTTGTTGTGCAAAAAGCAGTTGTCGCAGACCGAAAGGACCAGCCTAAAAGAATTATTCTAACTCTTATTGCTGCTATTGGCTCTTTCGTGTTTATCGTGTTTTGTCTTCTCATTCTTGAGCGCTATAAAGAGTTAAAGCTGAAGTCTTAAAATGACTGCCCTAAATAAAATAAGTATTACTGCGGGCACGCTAATTCTTACGGCTCTTTTTGGTTTTTTCAATTACATGAGAATGGAGTACCTAGGACTGTTCCCCTTGGTTCTATTATTTCTTTACTTTGCCATTTACGAAACAACCCGATTCTTTCTCGCCATTGCGTTTTTTACTCCATTATCTGTAAATATTGAGGAATACACAGATAGCTTTGGTTTATTTCTTCCAACAGAGCCCTTACTTTTTGGGTTAATGATTTTTTTTCTTTTCATGCAAATAAAGCGGCCTTTTATAGATCCGAAAATTTGGAAAAGCCCTATAATCATTACAGTGCTTATCTATCTTTTATGGTTAATTATTACGGCCGTAACGAGTACTGACCCCATGGTGTCTTTTAAATATATTTTAGCCAAACTTTGGTTTATCATACCGGTTTTGATTTTTGGCACTCATTTCTTTCGTAAACACGAGAAC
>CAJWCX010000023.1 GCA_913031405.1 uncultured Flavobacteriales bacterium
GTTGTACTGCCTGGTGGTTTTTCTTTTGGCGATTACTTGCGTTCCGGAGCGATTTCAAGATTTTCTCCCATAATGAATGAGGTTATTTCGCATGCAAATAGAGGCGGTTATGTTTTAGGAATCTGTAATGGATTTCAAATATTAACGGAATCAGGTCTTTTAGATGGAGCCTTGCTTCATAACAATAATCAAAAATTCATATGTAAAAACGTACATCTTCGCGCAGTATCTGAAGAAGCATCTATTTCTGCGGGATTGGATAAGGATGTGGCCTATAAAATTCCTATTGCACACGGTGAAGGCCGTTATCATGCTTCCGAATCTGTAATCAAGGAACTAGAGGAAAATGACCAAATTCTTTTTAAGTATTGCAATGAAAACGGTGAAGTAAATGAGGAGTCTAATCCTAATGGATCATTAAATAACATTGCTGGAATTGCAAATAAGAAGAAAAATATTTTTGGAATGATGCCGCATCCTGAAAGAGCATCTGATGATATTTTATCAAACGTGGAGGGTAAATTGTTCTTTGAATCAATCTTAAAATATAGCTAATGAAAATTTTGTTATTAGGCTCTGGTGGAAGAGAACATGCTCTTGCATGGAAAATGGCTCAAAGCTCCATATTAGACGAATTGTATATTGCACCGGGAAATTCAGGTACAAGAAAACACGGAAAGAACATTCCTATTGATCCAAATGATTTTGATGCGGTAAAAAAAACAGTGATAGACAACAATATAGAAATTGTTATTGTTGGTCCCGAGCAACCTTTAGTTGATGGTATTGCTGACTTCTTTATGAATGATGATGTGCTTTATAATATCCCAGTTGTTGGTCCTGATTCGAAAGGTGCTCAATTAGAAGGGAGTAAAGACTTTGCAAAGTCTTTTATGAAAAAATATAATATTCCTACCGCCAAGTATGGAACGTTTACTAAAGATACTTTGGAAAAAGGAATTGAATTCTTAAAAGCAATGGACGCTCCTTATGTTCTTAAGGCAGATGGATTGGCTGCCGGAAAAGGAGTCTTGATTATAGATGATTTGAAGGAAGCTGAATCAGAGCTCAAGAACATGTTAATGGATTCTAAGTTTGGTGCAGCAAGTGAAAAAGTAGTGATTGAGGAATTTCTTGATGGAAGGGAAGTATCTGTTTTTATCATTACCGATGGTGAGTCCTTCAAGCTTCTTCCAGAAGCAAAAGATTACAAACGAATTGGTGAACAAGACACGGGTTTGAATACAGGAGGAATGGGGGCCATAAGTCCAGTCCCTTTTGCAGATGCTGGGTTTATGGATAAGGTTCACAATCAGATTATTGTTCCAACGACCAAAGGTTTGCGCTCTGAAGGGATTAAGTATAAAGGTTTTATCTTCTTTGGTTTAATTAATGTGAAAGGAGATCCATATGTTATAGAATACAATTGCCGTTTAGGAGATCCTGAAACTGAGGTTGTGCTTCCTCGTTTGAAATCAGATATACTTGATTTATTTGAAGGAATTGCTACAAACACGCTTTCGGAAAGAGATATCCAATTTTACGATAAAAGTGCAGCTACTGTGATGCTTGTTTCAGGAGGTTACCCCAATAAGTATCAGAAAGGGAAACAGATTTATGGATTGAATACTGTTGTGGATAGTTTGTGCTTTCATGCAGGGACAAAGTCTGACGGACCTTCCTCAGTGACCTCTGGCGGAAGAGTCATAGCCGTAACTTCATATGGCAAAAACATAGAGTTTGCGGTTAAAAAGTCTTATGAGACAGTTGAAAAAATAAGCTTTGAAGGAATGAATTACAGAAAAGATATAGGTTTTGATTTAATCAAATAATCCGTACATTGTTGTTGTAATATGTTCAACGCTTTCTGCTTAATTTTCATATCTCTTTTATTTTCTGCTTTTTTTTCTGGAATGGAATTGGCCTTTTTGTCATCGAATCGCCTGAAAATTGAGGTTGATAAAAGCAAAGGAACTCTCCTAAGTAAGATCCATTCTGTTTTTTATGAGAATGAGTCAAAAATGATTGCTTTTATTCTTCTTGGAAACAATATATCTATCGTCGTTTACGGTATTTCTGCTGCGCTTATCCTCGAGCCCATCATTCAAGGATGGGGAATAACATCCGCCTCATTACTTCTTCTTCTCCAAACACTACTTTCTACCTTACTTGTTTTGGTAGCGGCTGAGTTTATTCCTAAAAGTATTGTTCAGTTTAATCCCAATCGATCCCTAAAAATAGGAACCTTTCCCTTGTTCATTCTGTATGTTATTTTATACATTCCTACCAATGTGATTCTTGTATTTAGCTGGGTCATCCTAAAAGCATTGGGCTATGACCATAAAACAAATCAAAAAGTATTTTCTAAGGTTGATCTTGAATATTTTGTTGATGATCTATCGGAGCGTATTGAAAGTGAGGAGATTTCCACGGACGATATGGCACTGCTTCGGAATGCGCTTGACTTTTCTAAAGTAAAAGCCAGGGATTGTATGATTCCGAGGACCGATATTATTTCCGTAGACATTAATGATTCATTGGATTCAGTTAAGAATTTATTCATAGCGAAAGGGCTATCAAAAATCATTATTTACAGGGATTCAATAGATAATATTATTGGTTATGTGCATTCTTATGACATGTTTAAATCTCCCAATTCCATTAAACAGATTCTGCTACCTCTTCACTTCGTTCCGTCCGTTATTACGGGTAAAGAGCTACTCGAAAAATTCACTGAGCAGGCCGGTAATATAGCCATTGTTACTGACGAGTATGGTGGAACTGCGGGTATGGTGACACTGGAGGATGTGATAGAAGAAATTTTTGGTGAAATTGAAGACGAGCATGATCAAGATGATTTGTTTGAACAGAAGATTTCTGATAACCATTTTAGATTTTCAGCTCGTGTTGAAATAGATTATATCAACGAACAGTATAAATTAAATATTCCTGATTCTGAGGATTATGAAACCCTGGGAGGTTTGATTTTATTTGAGCTTGCAAATATCCCCGAAAAGAATTCCAAGCTCAAAATGAAAGACTTGACTTTTGTAGTTGAAGAAGTAACGGATCGCCGAATTGAAATTGTCAGTGTATACCTTGAGTCATGAAACATTACTACTTCCTGATTGTATTGTCATTTACTCTAATTTCTTGTGCCTCTAGGACCTATCATTTACCGAATCAGCTAAATGAAATTTCAGGTATTGATGATGCCTTCCGCAGTGCGTATTTTTCCATAAACGACAGTGGAGATGGCCCTTTCGTATACATAATGAATGAAGATGGTGGTAGTATTTTACATAAAATGTTTGTTTCTGGAACTGATAACATCGATTGGGAGGACCTATCTACTGATGGTGAATTTTTATATATTGGTGATATTGGGAATAATCGAAATCAGAGGAGGGATTTGATGGTTTATCGTGTTCCTATAAATTATTCATGGACGTTTTATTATAACGGTGGAAAACTCAACCATAATTTACCTGACACCGTCCAAGCTGAATTTTTTGTATTCAATTATCCGGATCAAATAATGTTTCCGCCCGAGGACAGCCAAATGAATTTTGACTCAGAAGCGCTTACCTATGCCGACGGAAAATTATTGATTTTATCCAAAGACAGGTCCAAGCCCTATAAAGGCATCTGTAAAATTTACGAGGCGGACTTATCAAACAATATGCTGGAGGTGAAATTACTTCAAGAGATTCATTTAAAAGGAGTCTCTTGGCTAACAGGATCGGTAACAGGTTGTGATTATTTAAACAACAAGTTATATGTGTTGACCTATAAACGATTATACATATTTGAGCGCAGTAATGGTCAGTTTGAATTAATTCGAAAAAAGAATCTTGGTTCACTTCAGCAATGGGAGGGAATATGTGTTGATTCAGAAAAACAAATAAGAATTGTTGCTGAGAAAAGTCGATTAGGAAAACAAAAGATGAAAATAATTAAACTATGAATTCAAGGCTCTCAATAAAGCATTTTGATGCAGTGATTTTTGATATGGACGGTGTTCTGATCGATTCAGAACCTTTATGGAAAATTGCGATGGAAAAAGTTTTTTCATCGCTTGGCTGTGAATTATCAAAAAATGATTTTCAAAGGACAGTGGGGTTGAGAATAGATGAGGTGATTACTTATTGGAATAAGGATCAGAATCTTGGAATTCAAGATGTTTCGCTGGTTGAAACTGCCATTATCGACCAAATGATTGATTTGGTTACTGAATCCCCAGTTCCATTGACTGGAGTGATTGATACCTTGAAATTTATAAAAAATAAAAAAGTAAAAATAGGATTGGCTACATCATCTCCGGAGCGTTTAATGATGGCTGTTCTCGATGGTTTAAAAATTAAAGAATATTTTGATGTAGCTCATTCGGCACAGTTCGAAGATTTTGGAAAACCTCATCCTGCAGTATATTTGACAACGGCACAAAAGCTTGAGGTGGGTTCTCAAAAATGTCTCGTGATTGAGGATTCCCTCAACGGAGTCATATCAGGAATGTCGGCAAAAATGAAAGTCGTTTGTATACCTGAAAAAACGCATTTGAAAGAACCGCGTCTGATGGTTTCAGATTATCAATTTGAAGATATGCTTCTTATGCTTAAAGAGATTCAAGAGAATGATTGATTTTTTCCTTTTTTTATTCCATGTTTGGTGTCGTTTGCTTTTGTAAATTTGTTTTAAAGTATTAGGTGGAAGATTCGTTTGATTATAAAGAAGAGGCAGAAAATAATTCTGAGAAGGAGTTTGATAAAGTCCTCAGGCCTCAGTATCTTATTGATTTTGCTGGACAACCTAGTATTGTAGAAAATCTCGAGATTTTTGCGAAGGCGGCTAAGCTCAGAAAGGAGCCTCTAGATCATGTATTGCTTCACGGTCCTCCGGGCCTTGGAAAAACTACTTTGGCAAATATTATTGCCAATGAAATGGAAGTCGGTTTTAAGGTAACGAGTGGGCCAGTGTTAGATAAACCAGGAGATCTTGCCGGTTTATTAACGAATTTAGCTTCGGGTGATGTTCTTTTTATCGATGAGATACATCGTCTGAGTCCCGTTGTAGAAGAGTATTTGTATTCGGCTATGGAAGATTATGCTATCGATATCCTTATTGATTCAGGACCCAATGCTAGAACTGTTCAGATTAATCTTAATCCCTTTACCCTCATTGGTGCAACAACGCGTTCTGGATTGTTGACAAGTCCTTTGCGCGCACGATTTGGAATCAATTCCCGTTTGGAGTATTATAATGCCGAGACCCTAACATCAATCATTGAACGTTCAGCAAGGCTTTTGGACATTCAAATCGACTTCAATGCTGCTGCAAAAATAGCGGGACGTAGTAGGGGTACACCTAGGATCTGCAATGCCTTATTGAGGCGCGTGAGAGATTTTGCTCAAATAAAAGGGAGTGGTAAAATAGATGAAAATATTACGGAAGTTGCTTTGAAAGCATTAAATGTAGATGCGAATGGACTTGATGAAATGGACGTGCGAATTTTGCGTGTTATTGTCGAAAAGTTCAGTGGTGGCCCAGTGGGGCTATCAACTGTAGCTACCGCTATTGGTGAAAATGCGGGGACTATAGAAGAGGTCTATGAACCCTTTTTGATACAAGAAGGTTTTATTATGCGGACACCAAGGGGACGAAAAGCCACTCAAAAGACATTCAATCACTTGGGCCTGAGCCCGGGGTCAATTCAAGGCGATCTTTTCTAAGATGGATGGAACGCTATTCAAGTCGGATATAAAGGCTAAAGCCACAGAACTTGGTTTTTTCTATTGTGGATTTTCAAAGGCTGAATTTCTTGAAGACGAGGCACCAAAACTTGAAAAGTGGCTGAATAAAAATTATCATGGAAAGATGTCCTACATGTCCAATCACTTTGACCTAAGGCTGGATCCTAGAAAGCTAGTTCCTGGTGCCAAATCGGTGATTTCACTTCTTTTCAATTATTCAACGTCAGAAGAACAAAAAGATAAGGAGGCTCCTAAAATATCCAAATATGCTTTTGGAGAGGATTACCACTATGTGGTTAAAGAACGTCTTTTTGAGCTTTTTGATTACACGAAAGTAATGATTGGTGATATCAATGGAAGAGTTTTTGTTGATTCCGCTCCCGTCATGGATAAAGCCTGGGCCAAGAAATCAGGTTTAGGATGGATTGGTAAGAATTCTAATTTGATACATCCTCGTGAAGGAAGTTTTTTCTTTATTGCAGAAATGATTATTGACGTTGATTTTGAACCCGATGGGCCGATTAAAGATTATTGTGGTTCCTGCACTAGATGTATAGATGCTTGCCCTACTGATGCTATTGTGGAACCATATGTAATTGACGGCTCCCGTTGTATATCCTACCTTACTATTGAGTTGAAGGATGAGATACTTCCAAATGAATTCAAATCAAAGATGGACAATTGGGCATTTGGATGTGATGTTTGTCAGGATATTTGTCCATGGAATCGTTTCACAAAAGTATCGAATGAGAAACGATTGAGTAATCCTAAATTATTGGATTTATCAAAAAAGGAATGGCAAGAAATGTCAAAAGAATTTTACGATGAGCTCTTTAAAAGAAGTGCGGTAAAAAGGACCAAGTACACAGGATTAAAAAGAAACATTAAGTTTTTAAAGACCCCAACTAAACAATAGTTGTGAATAATTACTCAAATAAGCGCTAAAAAGAAAAAACAAAACTAACTAACTTCGTGTTAATGACTTCAGTATGACAGCACAAGAAATGATTCAGGCGAAATACTCTGGGGAACTATCGAGCATGATGGATATCGTTAATGTTATGGTTCAAGTTTTTGGGATTTTAATTGCAGGGATCATTGTATGGAGGATTTTTGCAGGTTACCAAAGCAAAAAACAAAATGAAAGATTCAAAAGTGATTATTTTGAGTCTTCATATTCAAAACATTGGAGAAAATAATCAATGATGGGGAAGAATGTAACAATTATAGGAGCAGGGTTAGTAGGGTCTTTATGGGCGGTATATTTGTCTAGAGCCGGTTACAAGGTGACTATTTTCGAGCGAAGGTCTGATATTAGAAAGGCGGATATTTCTGCTGGTAAATCTATTAATTTAGCGCTCTCTGTAAGAGGATGGAAAGCCTTAGACGCCGTTGGTGTTGGAGACGAGGTGAGGAAAATTGCTATTCCAATGCATGGGCGGGTAATGCATGACAAGCAAGGTGAATTGACCTATCAGCCTTATGGTAAAGAAGGACAAGCAATCTATTCTGTTTCCCGAGGCAAAATAAATGCAACCATGATGTCCATTGCTGAAAATGTTGGTAATGCCTCTATTCATTACAATCATGAGTGTCACAAAGTCGATTTTGAAAATTCTATTGCTTTTATACGTAATACCATTACTGGTGAGAATAAGCAAGTCAAATCAGACCTAATATTTGCTTCTGATGGCGCCTTTTCAGCTGTTCGTTACAACTCCATGCAGAAATTACCTAGATTTAATTACCATCAGCGATTTATTGAGGATGGATACAGAGAGATTTTATTGCCAGCTAACCCCGACGGATCATACAAGATGGATAAAAATGCACTTCACATATGGCCGAGAGGTCGTTTCATGATGATTGCTTTGGCCAATGAAGACGGTTCTTTTACTGGTACCTTATTTATGCCTCATGAGAACCATAAATACGCTTTTGATAAACTAAAAACGAAGGCTGATGTTGATACTTTTTTTAAGGACGTATTCCCGGATTTTTATGAAATGATGCCCAATATTGGAGAGGCATGGCAGGACCATCCTTTGTCTTCATTGGCTATTATCCGATGTTATCCATGGACGCATGGAAAGGTAGCTTTAATGGGAGATTCAGCTCATGCGACCGTTCCTTTTTACGGTCAAGGTATGAATTCGGGTTTTGAAGATTGTACTGTTTTGAATGATCTTATGATGAAGCATAACGAAAATTGGGAAGCAGTATTCAAAGAATATAATGAAACGAGAAAACCCGATGGTGATGCTTTACAAGATTTATCATTAGACAACTACTATGAAATGCGCGATTATGTGGCTGATGAAGCATTTTTATTAAGAAAGAAAATTGAGGCGAAATACACCGAGCTGTATCCAAAAAAATGGTTACCGTTGTATTCTCAGGTGACCTTTAGTACGATTCCTTATCATGTCGCTTATAACCAAGGTAAAATTCAAGATTCTATCATGGATGAGGTCATGAATATGCCTAATATTGACAAGATGTGGGACAGCGAAGAGGTCATGAACAAAATTGCTGAAAAAAGTGAACACTTTAATTTTGAAGTATGAGAATAGGACTACTAATTTTATTTGCCTTCTTATTGAGTGGTATTAGTGCTCAAGGAGGATTTACAAAGTCAAGTAAGGACGATGATTATTTGGTTGTGGTTAATGATGGTATTCAATTGAATATAGGGGTAAGCTACCTGCTTCCTTCAGGGGAATTAAAAGGCGAATTATCATCAGGAGCGGCAAGAAGAGATTACCAAATTAATCCAGAAGGTAAATTGGGTTATTTTGTTGAATTAGGATTCGCTCACTTCCCCAAATGGAAGGGAATACCTATTAAGTTCTTAAGAAAGAGTAGAATCATTGATTATTTTGATTGGGGTCTTGGGTATAAAGTTCTTGCTGGAAAAGAGGTCACTACCATTAATCAATTCAATAGCGCTAATGAACTTATTTCTACTTCTATAGGTATGGGGGAGTTTCGGAACAATTCTTTTTTTTCTAGGCTCTCAGCTCACTCATTGATTTATTTTGGTAAAAAGAAAATAGATAAGGCTAGAAAACATTTTATTGATAATGCCTTTGGATTTAATTTTGATTATACCTTGTCCAAAGGAAATCAAGTTTATAATAATGAATTTGTTGATTATGCCTTGCCACATCGTTTTCAGAATCAATTTAATCTTCAGTTTCATTATAGTCTTGGAATAGGCATTCGATTTAACAGAGCCTGGATGATGATTCCAGCCCTTGAAATGCCAATCATCGGTATTTATGAATGGAATGGTTTTGATCCCAAAATCAATTGGTTTTCATCACAATATTGGCCTATTTTAATTCGGGTGAAGTTTATTAAACTCTTCGAAAGAGTTCCTAAATGTGGTGCATATGGTGATCCAAGTGACATGAAATTTGATAAGAAGTTTAGATCAGGTAATTTTTAGCCTTTAACCCATTTTTTTGACATTCTTTTGGGAAGTTTTTTCCGAATTCTTTTCAGCACCGAATCTCGACCTGCTATATTTCCACATTTTAGAATATCTCTGAAGTAAACCTTTTGTTCTTTGAAAAATGTAAACTCTAAACTGACCGATGTTGCTTCTTCTCTATAAATATGATATATGCTCGTTCTACCTAACATTTCTCTCAGAGAGACATCAATCTTACTGGCCTTAAATCTTCGGTCGTAACCGCGAACATTAACAACAAGGTAGGTATTAATACCTTGTTTGCTTAGGATGCGTTGAAGTGTATCGGAAGCCAAAAAAGATGGGTCTGATCCTTGTTTAAGAATGTTGAGAGAAGGAATAGCTTCGAGTCCATTTTGGGCGAATATTTCTGTGAGTGTTACTTCAATGGCATATCTTTCATCTGGCCGATCAAATTGACCGATAATTAAAACCTTACCTTGACTTTCTCTTTGACAATACAAACCACTATTGGTTATAG
>CAJWCX010000024.1 GCA_913031405.1 uncultured Flavobacteriales bacterium
ATCTGGTGCTCACCGTGTTCAAAGAGTTCCCGAGACTGAATCTCAAGGGCGTGTGCATACCTCAGCGATTACTGTAGCTGTGCTTCCTGAGGCCGAAGAGGTTGATTTTGAACTCAACATGACAGATGTGAGAAGAGATACTTATAGGGCCTCTGGTGCAGGTGGCCAGCATGTCAACAAAACAGAATCTGCTATACGCCTTACTCATATTCCAACCGGTGTTGTAGTGGAGTGTCAGGATGGGCGAAGTCAACATAAAAATTTAGAGAAGGCAACATCAGTTTTGAGGTCACGTCTTTATCAATTAGAATTGGATAGGATTCAGGAGGAACGCGCTGCGCAAAGGAAAACATTAGTAGCTTCTGGAGACCGTTCTGCAAAAGTGAGAACTTATAATTATCCGCAAGGAAGAATCACAGATCATCGCATCAATAAAACGATGTATAATCTAAGTTCATTTATGAATGGAGATATTCAAGATATGATTGATGCATTGAAAATGGCAGAGAATGCAGAAAAATTAAAAGGCGAAGCATAATGACGAGAGCAGAATTAATCAATCAGATAAAATCAAAACAGTCCTTTCTTTGTGTGGGTTTGGATCCGGATATTACAAAGATGCCCAAACACCTTTTAAAATTTAAAGACCCTATCTTCGAGTTTAACAAGTCCATTATTGACGCCACTAAGGATTTGGCTGTTGCCTATAAACCAAACCTTGCTTTCTATGAATGTCGTGGACTTAAGGGGTGGGAATCTTTTCAAAAGACCATTGAATATATTCCGAAAGAATGCTTGGTTATTGCCGATGCAAAACGCGGTGATATAGGAAATACCTCCTTGTATTATGCAAAGACTTTTTTCGAGACTTACCATTGTGATGCTCTGACAATTGCGCCATACATGGGTTCTGATAGCGTCAAACCTTTTCTAAATCACGACAATAAATGGGCTATTGTCCTAGCCATGACCTCCAATAACGGGTCAAGGGATTTTCAGTTTATAGAATCTAATGGTGTTCCAATTTATGAATTCGTTGTTCATAAATGCATGGAGTGGGGAAGTAGTGATAACTTAATGTTTGTTGTAGGCGCTACTCGTTCAGAGGATATTGCCAAGATGCGCAAATTGGCTCCTGATCATTTTTTCTTGGTTCCAGGTGTTGGTGCGCAAGGTGGTTCACTTCATGAAGTTGTGCAGTATGGAATCAATAAAGACTGTGGTATCTTGGTCAATTCCTCTAGAGGAATCATTTATGCAGATCAAACTGAAGATTTTGCAAATAGAGCAAAAAAAGAAGCGTTAAAAATACAATCCGAAATGAGTAAGTATTTAAAACGCTTCCAAATATTTTAAGCTTGTTAAACGCTAATTAAAAGTTATTTAGAGGTTAAGTCCTGATTTTCTACTTGAATATTATCGATGCTTCCATATGCGTCACAGCTTGCTGTTCTACCTGCTCCGCAAGAAATTAAAATCGTTGATAAAAATGCGAGTAAGAATACTAATGTTGCTTTCGATTTCATGGTGTAAGTTTTTGTTGTTCGTATTAGTCTAACGGACTTGCAAGTATTAAAGTTACAATTTTATTTAAAAAATATTGGAATTCGATGTTAAATAATGGAATTTTATAGGAAATATCTTAAGATTCACTGTGTGTATTTACTTAGATTAATTCTTTTTTTATTTTTTCTTGTTAGCCTTAATGATTGTGGGCTTTCACAGCAAATATATCTGGTTAATTATGATCTCGATGACAAAGTAAAAGGTCTTCCTAATTCCATTAAGCTTGATACTGCAAAGAATAAAGTAAATGTTCAACAACAAATCAATAATTTCAGATTTCAACTAATTGAACGCGGCTACTTTTTAAATGAAATCTCTCGTATTGATAGCAGCAGATTATTATTTGTTCGCTTGGGTGAAAGGTTTAGTAAAATCAAACTTATTGATTCTGTAGATTGTAATCGTGGTGTTTTTAATTCAAAAAAAATAACACATTATTTGAGCCCAAAACAATTTTCAAGCTATATGCGAAATAAATCAGTGAAGTATTTAAACTCTGGGTATCCCTTTGCAAATGTTTTTATTGATCAAACAAGTATTGAAGGGATGGAGATCAATTCATATCTAAGAGTAGACAAAGGTAAGTATAGTAGATTGATGAAAATACACATAAAAGGTGATTCCAGTATCTCATTAAACACAATTCAAAGCATCATTGGAGTTTCTATTGGAGATTTTTATTCCGAAGAGGTCATTGCATTTATTGACAATAAAATAGCCCAAAATAATTTCATTCGTGCTATCAAACCATCGGAAATATTATTTACGACAGAAGGATATGAACTCTTTTTATATTTAAAATCCGATCGAGTAAGTTTTTTAAGAGGTGCTGTAGGCTTGCAGCCAGACCCCGTAAGTCAAAAAATGGCTTTAACAGGAGAGGTGAATCTAAAGTTAGAAAACACGCTAAAAAAAGGGGAACTTTTAAAATTGAATTGGAGAAGTATAAAACCTCAAACACAAAGATTAAATATAGATTTTAAGTATCCATTTCTTTTTCAGTCTCCATTTGGTATTGCGGCAAATTTTCTTCTTTATAAAAGAGATTCTACCTTTCTGGATCTGAATGCGGAATTTAATGTCTCCTATAAACTCAATAATGGAACAACGTTCCGTGCTCATTATCGATATGTGAATTCAAATTTACTCGGTGGGGCTGAAAATAGTATTGAATTTCAATCGCTAAGTTCATACAGTACAAATTCGTATGGCTTATCTTTTGATAAGAAACAAGTAGATAATATAGTGAACCCCTCTAAAGGTAATGCTTTTATGAGTAAGTTTTACTTGGGTCAAAGAACACTCAATTCGGACTCTAATAGTGTTTCTAATGTCACCGTTTCTGGTCATATTCATTACCAACAATACATTCCCTTTTTTAAACGTCATGTTTTATTTATATCAGGGTCTTTTGATATGTATTCTAGTCCAGTAATTTATCAAAATGAGTTGTTTCGATTTGGTGGGTTGAATACCTTAAGAGGATTCAATGAGGAAGAGTTGTTTGCCTCTGTAAAAGGTATTGCCACAATTGAATACCGATTTTTATTGGATCAGTCAAGTAACATCTTTATTTTCTATGATCAATGCATTTATGAAAACAATGCCCTAGAATATTTTAAAGACCAGCCATTTGGCTTCGGTGCAGGAATCTCATTTGGTTCAAAAATTGGAATATTCAATATTACTTATGCTTTAGGAAAGAAGTTTTCAAATCCTATTGATTTTAGATCAAGTAAAATTCACTTTGGTTATACTGCTTATTTTTAGGATTGATTTATCTTTGATACAATGGTGAAAAATGTCTTGTACCTTTCTTATGATGGAATGACAGATCCCTTAGGACAATCCCAGGTCCTTCCCTACATTATTGGACTTTCTAAAAAAGGATATCAATTTCATTTGATTAGCTTCGAAAAACCATCTCGATTCTATCAAAATAAAAATTTCATCAGCAAGATTTGTATTGAAAATAATATTGCCTGGCACCCTTTGGTGTATACGAAGTGGCCACCATTGTTGTCTACGATTTGGGATGTACTAAAAATGAGAAAGTTGTCAATGAATTTACATCAAAAACATGGTATTTCATTGATTCATTGTCGAAGCTATATTTCAGCTTTGGTCGCATTGTCATTAAAAAAAAAACAAAGTGTTCCTTTTCTTTTTGATATGCGTGGATTTTGGGCAGATGAGCGCGTAGATGGCAAAATATGGAGCCTGTCGAACCCTATTTTTAAATTGGTCTATAATTTTTTTAAGAAAAAAGAAGTTGACTTTTTTGTGAATTCTGATCATATTGTTTCATTGACTTCAGCTGGGAAAGCTGAAATTTCAAATTGGAATATTATTGATGATCCAACTGATAAAATAAGCGTTATTCCATGTTGTGTAGATACAGATAGGTTCAACTCTGATTCCGTCTCTCAATCGCAAAAAAGCCAAATACTATCAAAATTACAAATTGAAGATACTCAATATATAATGGGTTATGTTGGATCAATTGGGACTTGGTATATGTTAGAAGACATGTTGAATTTTTTTGATAGATATACAAAAGAAAAGGTGAATCCTGTCTTTTTATTTGTTACTAAGGAAAATCCGGATTTGATCATGGCTGCAGCCATTAAACAAGGAATGGATACTGCGAAGCTTAAAATTGTTTCTGCATTGCATCATGAAATGCCAGCTTATATGAGTGTTTTTACCTGTTCAATATTCTTCATCCTACCGGCCTATTCAAAAAAGGCGAGTTCGCCAACAAAGCAAGGCGAGTTGATGTCAATGGGAATTCCAATTATTTGTAATGATGGAGTTGGGGATACTAGCGATTTAATTTTTAAATACAGTGCAGGTGCTGTAATTCCTTCTAATGAGATAAATACGTTCGAATTGACTGATTTTTGTTTTGATAGGAGTAAAAGTATTGAAGGTGCCAAATCGTATTTTGGCCTTCAGAACGGAGTCAACACCTATGCTAATATCTATAAAAAAATCATTAACTAATGAAATCGAATAAAAATAAGTCTATTATTTTTATTGTTCCTTATCCTCATGGTGAGGCACCTTCCCAACGATTTCGTTTTGAACAGTATATACCCTTACTCAAAAATGAAGGATATAAAATTCATTTTTCTCCATTTTTAGATTTAAAAACTTGGTCTTCACTTTATAAAGAAGGAAGTTTTTTAATGAAGATTACTGGAATTATAAGAAGCTTCTTTCGTCGTTTAAAAACAATTTTATTCATTTATAAGTACGATTACGTTTTTATTCATAGAGAAGCATCTCACATAGGCCCTCCAATTTTTGAGTTTATTGTTGCCAAGATTTTTAGAAAAAAGTATATCTACGATTTTGACGATGCGATTTGGTTGGCAAATTATAGTGAATCAAATGCTAGAGTTCATCGTTTAAAGGCTTATTGGAAGGTTAAGTATTGTATTAAATGGGCGGGCCAAGTCACTGTTGGTAATTCTTATTTGGCCAATTATGCCAAGACTTTTAATTCGAATGTTACCATTATACCAACGACTATAGATACTATAAATTACCATAACGTGAATACAGATTATAATCGAAGAATTGTAATCGGCTGGACAGGTACACATACGACTATGCGGTTTTTGGATTTTATTGTTCCTATAATTAAAAAGCTTGAAAACCGTTATGACTTTGAGTTTAGAGTGATTTCAAATCAAATGCCAAAATACGAGTTGAATTCTTTAAAGTTTATAAAATGGAAGAGGAACACTGAAATTCAAGATTTGAATCAAATATCTATTGGTATAATGCCTCTCGAACAAGATATCTGGTCTGAAGGAAAATGTGGCTTTAAATGTCTTCAATACATGGCGTTGGGTATTCCCTCTGTTGTCTCTCCTGTTGGTGTGAATAATAGTATTATCAATCAAAATATAAATGGGTTATTGGTTAAAACCCCTATCGAATGGGAGCAGGCATTGGAAAAACTTATTCAAAATAAAGAGGAACGAATGCGCATAGGTTTGGCCGGCAAAGAAACCATAAAGAAAGAATATTCTGTGCTTGCTCATTCCGAAGCTTACTTAAATTTATTTAAATGAAATTGATATTTGCCAGTCATAATCAGAATAAGGTACTCGAAATTCAAAATATTTTGGGGGGTCGATATGATTTAATATCTCTCAACGATCTATCATTTCATGATGACATTCCTGAAACGGAAGAGACTCTTGAAGGAAATTCTTTGTTAAAGGCTACTGCTATTCATAAACAGTTTGAAATGCCCTGTTTTGCAGATGATACAGGTCTTGAGGTTGAGGCTCTAGATGGTGCCCCTGGTGTATATTCTGCTCGATATGCTGGATCGAATAAAAACGCCGAAGATAACATGAATTTGCTTCTTAAAAATCTAGCAAATCATTCAAACCGAAAGGCTCAATTCAGAACGGTGATTACCTATAAGACGAACCAACAATTAATGCAGTTTGAAGGTCTTATTCAAGGAGAAATTATTTCCGAGAAGAAAGGTGAGTTTGGTTTTGGATATGACCCTATTTTTGTTCCAAATGGTGCATCAAAAACATTCTCACAAATGACAATGTCTGAAAAAAATAAATACAGCCATCGTTCAAGGGCTTTTGAAAAGCTAAGATCCTTTTTGGAGTCTAAATAATTTTTTTAAGCGTTTTTTTTGCTTTAAATTTAACGTGAAATAATAATGTTCAAGAATAAAAAAGTTTTAATATTAGAAGGAGGAGGTTTCAAGACCTCTTTTTCAGCTGGAGTAATGGATGCCTTCCAGATGCAATCTCACAATCCTTTTGATTCCTACATTGGAGTATCAGGAGGCTGTATTGCTATTTCCTATTTTTTGAGCAAACGATATGGATATTTTTATCAATGCATGCGAACATTATGTCAAGATGAACGCTTTGTCAAATATTCTAAGGCGTTTACGGATGGGCTGATGAATCTTGACTTCTTTTATGATATTGCTTACAAGGAATTTCCATTTGACTTTGAAACAGCAATACAGTCACTGAAAGGCAAGGAGTATTTTATTGTTTTGACCAATAGCGCTGATGGGTCAACTGAATATCATCAACCAACTCAGGAAAATTGGGTTGATATGACCATTGCAGCGAGCACTGTTCCAATGTTGACAAAAGGAAAGCACATGGTGAATGGTGTTCATTATTCAGATGGGGGGATATCAGATCCAGTTCCTGTAAAATGGGCTGTTGATAATGGGGCTACAGACATTGTATTAATCAGAACTACTCATTATGATTTTAAACCCAGCAGGTTAAGACCCGAATATTTTGCTTCAAAGTTCATTCGAGCCAATCAAAAAATCAAAGATGATGTAGAGAATTTTCAGAATAAGATCAAAGAATCAATAGATTATATTGAGACATTGCCAGGTCATATCAAGATAGATCAAATTGCTCCAAAAGTGGTTTTGAATTCTAATATTTTCACGAATTCTGTAAAGAATATTGAGCTTGATTATCGAACAGGATTAGAGGCGGGTTTAAATTACATTCACTCATTGAAAGCAGAAAATATTTCGCTTAAAACTCATTAATAGAAATTGAAACAGAATCCACATCTCCATTTATAGGAGGTGATATTTTGCGTATTAATACTCTATATTTTGCATTCCTTTTTTTGCTTTTCAATTGCGTTATAATTCTTTGTCCAACGGATTCAATCAGTTTGGAACGAATGGCCATTTCTTCTTGAACAATTTTATTGACCCCAACATAATCTATGGTATCATCAAGTGAATCATTATTCATGGCTTTGGTAAAGTCTGTTTCTACATGAACATCTACCTGATAATGACCACCAATTTTAGCCTCCTCTTCTAGGCATCCATGAAAGGCATAAACCTTAATTCCTTCAACACTGATATTATGCTTCATGTTTGATTTTTGTAATGTGATTGAGTCCGATTTCCATTCTCGAAATAACTTCTTGTTTTCCCAGAAATGCTGCAATGTCGAACATTCCAGGACCAGCACTAACACCAGTAACTAAAATACGAAAAGGGAGTAACACTGCTCCAAAACCCAATTCGTTCTTGCTTAAAAAATCCTTAAAGTTTGTTTCGATTGTTTGGGAGTCAAAGTTCTCAATGTGGAGAAGAGTTTCTTTCCATTTATTCATGATTTCATCCGTATTCGACTTCCATTTTTTCGAAATCATTTTTTTATCGTAGCTGCTTGGATTTTCTAATAAGTAACTACCGTCATTAATAATATCTTCAGGGAAAGTAGCTCGTTCTTTCATCAACTTACAGATGGTTTCTAGATTCTCATCAGATACCGAATTGCTTACAGAAGAAGACAAAATAGCTGCAAGTGTTTTATCTGCTTTAGCTCTCAAATACTGTTGCTGAAACCATTTTGTTTTTTCAGGATCAAATTTCGCACCTGCTTTGGAGACACGTTCTAAGGTGAATGAATCGATAAGCTGTTCGAGTGAGAAAATCTCTTGTGTAGTTCCAGGGTTCCAACCTAAAAAGGCAAGCATGTTGATGAAGGCATCTGGGAAATATCCTTTTTCTCGGTATCCTGAAAATAGTTCACCTTCCGATGTTTTCCAGTCGATTGGGAAAACAGGAAATCCAAGTCGGTCTCCATCACGCTTTGACAGTTTTCCATTACCGTCCGGTTTTAACAATAATGGGAGGTGTGCGAATTCAGGTCTTTCCCATCCAAAAGCATCATACAATAGCACATGAAGAGGTGCCGAGGGCAACCATTCTTCTCCACGAATGACATGACTAATTTTCATAGAATAATCATCAACTATATTGGCTAAATGATAGGTTGGCATTCCATCACTTTTAAAAAGAACTTTGTCGTCAAGGTTGTTTGTATTGACAACGACCCAACCTCTAATCACGTCATGAAACCTCACGTCTTCATTTCGAGGCATTTTCATCCTAATCACATAGGGAACTTCATCGGCAAGTAGTTTTTCCACATCCGATTTGGGAAGCGTTAGGCTGTTTCTCATATTCATTCGGCTAACAACATTATACTGCCAATTGGCCATGCCCATTTTTTTGGCCTCATTTCTAATTTTGTCCAGTTCTTCTGGTGTATCAAAGGCATAATATGCTTTGTCTGTATCAATGAGTTGCTGTGCGAAATCTTGGTAACTGCCTTTTCTTTCAGATTGAATGTACGGCCCATATTTACCTTCAATCCCGGGACCTTCATCAGGGCTAATTCCACACCATTTTAATGATTCGAGAATGTATTCTTGGGCACCTTCAACAAATCGTGTTTGATCCGTATCTTCAATACGAATGATAAAGGTCCCATTGTGTTTTTTGGCAAAAAGGTAATTGTATAGAGCAGTTCTCACTCCTCCCATATGAAGAGGGCCAGTAGGGGATGGTGCGAATCTTACTCGAACTTCTTTTGATGGCATATTCTAAATTTGGATGCAAAGATAGTTAAATCCTATATTTTACTTAAGGGTAGCAATATAAAGTATCATAATAAGGACTATAAGCGGCCCAAACGCCCAGAGCACCTTCACTTAAATTGCTCGGTGCATTAATAGGCGTGGCAAAAGGGTTTCCAGAATTAGCAATTTGATTGAATTTTGCATCATAGTATGAAAAGACACTTTCATCCATTTTTGAGAACTTGACAACCACGGTATCACCTACTCGATAATAACGTCGATAGGCTTTAAGATGTGTAGAGTCTTTGCGATTCATGGGATTCTCATAAACAAACTCAAAGGTCAATCCATCAAAGTACTCATCATCGAATAAACCACCTCTACCTCGTTTAAAAATATCGTCCTTCGGGAGTCCATTGGGCTTGAGATTGGTTCTTTTTACTTCCCATTTATATCCATCAAATTGATTTGGGGGATCAGAAAGAACTGCCCAAGAGTATCCATATTCCAGGGTCTCCGGTTCTAATTTCCAATATAAGCTATCCAAAGGGGTTGGAGGTAAGATTTTAGTCTTTCCAATGTACTCCCTCTCTTTATGTGTAACATGCAATTGATATTCTTTATTGACCTCTCCTGAAAGTGAAGTAGTTGAATAAACCATAATAGGAATTTGAAGAAGTTCACTATGTTTTTTAAGTC
>CAJWCX010000025.1 GCA_913031405.1 uncultured Flavobacteriales bacterium
ATTCATCAATTGCTTCGTCCGCGGTTTGCTTCGGTTGGTATTTTAAAATTTGAGTTGCTTTATCTATTTTAAGTGAAAAAGATTTTGACAAAACACCAACGCTATAGGCCGTCGTTATCGGTTCTTTTAACCTGAATATTTTAGAGACAAATTCCAACATAGACACCATTGAAAACGCAATGGAAAATGGAATTTTTTTTTCAATTCTATTCCGATCTAACTTTTTTAAAACATCATTTATTTTATCCCAAAGCTTTTCTGGTTTTCCATTTGATAGGTTGAAGGTTTGGTTCAAGGCAGCTTCGTTATTTATAGATAAAATAATTGCGTCAACGACATTGCTTACCGGTGTGAGGTCTACTAAGTTTTCTCCATCTCCTATGATTTTAAGTTTATTTTTATCGTAAGCATTGATCAATCTTGGCATAGTTACATGGTCTCCTCGGCCGATTAAAGCTCTCGGCCTAAAAATAACATGAGGTATATTCGCGGATCTTAATAATTCTTCTGCCTCAAACTTACTACTCGCATAATTATTTATGAACTTTTTTGGAAGAGGATCCTCTTCCGAGATATTTAATTTGTTTTGAAAATCGAAATAAACACTTGGTGTTGAAATAAAGATAAATTGCTTGACCTTGTGAAATAAGCACGCTTTAATCAGGTTGTTTTGTGTTACAATATTGGCCTCTTTAAATTTCAACTTGCTTCCCCATGGAGATGAAAAAGCAGCGCAGTTAATTACCACATCAATATTTTTCGTTAATTCTTGAACAAACGTTTTATTGGAAAGCTCGCCCATTACATATTCGACTTTATCACTTTCAATAAAATGACTTGGTTTTATTTTTCTTCCTGATGCAATGATTTCATTAATGGATTGATCCTTATTGAGCTTTTCAATTAATCTGTAGCCAAGAAATCCGGTGCCTCCGGTAACCAAAACCCTCATAAATTTAAAAATACTAAAATTGAAATTTGCGCACCGACATATTCTGTTTTTTTGCCTTTAAAAAGGACTTTTTTTCTGCCCCCAAAATCCTTCAAACATAGCTATTGGATTTGCATGAAGTTGATATATCTATTAATTTTAGAATTATATGTTTATTAGAAACGCACCTGCTCGAAGAGTAAGATTATGAGTGAAAAAAGAATGAAAATTACTTTTGCGACTGATAAAGATGATTTTTTCGATGATCTTAAAAAAGAAGTGAACCATTATTTTACTTCAAAAAGGATTTCGATTTATGGAAACACCTTTATGTATTTGAAGGTCTTATTTTTATTGGTCGTATACCTCATGGTCTATCTAACGCCATTTTTCTTTGATGTTTCCCAAAACCAAATATTTGTATGCTACCTATTCTTAGGTATTTGGGGTCTGTTTTTAGGAGTAAATGTTGGGCATGACGCCGCCCACAATTCACTGTTTAAGCAAAGGAAGTACAATAAGTGGTTCATGTACATCTTCGATCTTTTAGGACTCAGCTCTTTCAATTGGAAAAACCGCCATGTAAAGGGCCACCATCAATATTCGAATATTATGCATTACGATCCTGATATTCAGCAATCACCCATAGTTAAAATTTTCCCCCAAGATACCCATAGAGCGTTTCACCGATTTCAGTGGCTTTACATGCCTATCGTCTATGCTGTTTTTATACCGAGATGGATATTTTATAGGGACTTTAAGGATATCTTTTACGAGAAAATAGGAGGGTTTAATAACCGCCCTTATCCAAGTAAAGAAGTGATTAGGATGGTCTCTTTAAAAATAGTGTACATTACCTATATCATTGTCCTTCCTTCTATAGTTACCGGCTATGGTATCGGTGTATTTATTTGCGCATTTTTAATGCTAATGGTCTCTTCTAGCCTGACCATTTTGGTTGTTATTTTAACGACTCATATGTTAGAACATTCTGAATTTCCTGAACCAGATGAAAATGGGGTGATGCCCTATTCTTGGGCTGAACATCAAATGATGACTACAAGCGATTATGCAACAAATAGTTTTATCATCACGCATCTTTTTGGAGGCTTCAATCACCATGTTGTACATCATCTTTTTCAACATGTTTGCCACATCCATTATCCCGAGCTCACCAAAATTCTTAAGCGCGTGGCAGCCAAGCATGGCATAAAATATCAATCACATCAATATATTTTGCCGGCGATATATTCTCATTTGAAATTGCTTTATAACAACGGCAAACAAACCAGCACTTCACAAATGAGATGATAACACAGGGCTATTTAAATCTTTGTTTTCCATTGTGAAGCCCTATTAAAATTCGATTTCATCGATTGGACTATTCTCCACTTAATCAATTACAAACGAATAAATATCGACAACAAATGAATAATAAACGGATAAGGGTTGTTGGAACCCTCAATTTTGTCCTGTCGAATTTAGCGACAATCAATTATTTCAAATATTTTAAACAATTACAATGATGAATGCATTAAGAAACAAAGTCAGTTTGATCGGAAGATTAGGAAAAGATCCAGAGACAATCACCTTCGAATCAGGCAAGTCCCTCACCCGTTTTAGTATGGCCACACACCAAAAGTTCAAACAAAAAAACGGTGACTGGAACGAGGATGTGCAGTGGCACAATGTAAATGCTTGGGGACCTGTGGGAGAACGAATGAACAACATCCTTTCCAAAGGCAAAAAAGTGATTATCGAGGGCCGTTTGATACATCAAACGTATGAGAATAAAGAGGGTGAACGAAAAAACCGCACCGTTATTGAGGCCAATGAGTTCATGTTGCTTACCCCCAATCAGGAGGCAGATATGGCGATTGAAAAAGCATCGTAAGGTGAATTTAGTGCACCTCATAGGCACGATCAATTCAGAGTCTAAACTTCATGAGCTTCCTAATGGAAGGAGGCTTGTGAAGTTGACTTTGTATACCGAAGAAAGCTACCTAGACCATCATGGAAATAAAAAATTCAGAAAAAACTGGCACAACATAGCTGCCTGGGGGCGCTGGGTTCAGGTACTTAAAGAATGCGGTTCGGTAGGTACAAAAGTTGCAATAGAGGGAAGGTTAGTGAGCTGTTTTTTTCAGCATAATGGAAGCAAGCACATGAAAACAGAAATCGAGATCAACGACCTGATCATTCTTTAACAATCTTATGAATTTGTCCGTTCACTCTTAGGATATAGACTCCTTTTTGAAGCTCTGAAAGATTCATCGAAGCATGTGTTCCGTATTCAGAAGTGGCCATCAGCTTTTGTCCAGAGATGTTGTATATTTCACATTCTAGTGCTCCATTTGTGGGGGCATAAATGTATATATTTCCATTTGTTGGATTGGGATACACCTTATAAGAAACTGTTTCTATCTCTGGCACATCAACATTAGGGTCATAGATGTAAAACTCGTATTCTGCACGTTCAGGAGATAAGCGCATAGCATTGGCATTTTGTGCTCGGATATAATATTTCACCGCCAAGCCAGAACTTGAATAAGGAAGTAACGCAGAAAAAACACCATCTCCGGCAAGTTGATCTCCGTTTGTCCCATCGTCGAACATAGGGTATGAAACAAATTTTGAATTATAAGGACTTGTGGTTGCCATGAGCTCAACATTTGTTGCACTGGAAACCTGAACAGTTACCAAACCATTCACTAAGTCCACTCCTGATAGACTGGGAGGCATGTTGGTTAAGGCGGGAGTGCTTAAAAGATATCCATTTCTTTCTTCAATGGTTGACATGATGCCCGCAAAACCCCATCCGGCCCAAAAAGCCTCGTCCACATTACTGTAGAAATAAGACATGGGAAAGG
Source organism: uncultured Flavobacteriales bacterium (assembly GCA_913031405.1). GTDB lineage: Bacteria > Bacteroidota > Bacteroidia > Flavobacteriales_D > Crocinitomicaceae > UBA952. Next base: position 3,802 of record CAJWCX010000025.1, read on the forward strand.
CCTTGTTGTAATCCTGAGAAGCAGCGATAACGGCGACCTCTTGGAGCGCCGTAATTTCATCTCGTATCCCTTGTGTGTTGTACATGGTTTCAGAATAGACTGTTCTGAGATGTGCTTCAAATTGTCTTTTATGCAGTGGGTTAGAAAGCATTTTTTGTAATAAGGGACGTTCACCATTCGCATACTGACTACCATAGGTATCATAGTTATACACCACCTCGGGAGACCAATAATCATAGCCGAGAATGGCACCCACAAACGAATTGTCAAAATCCCAAGGAATCATTTGAAAAAGCCCGTCTTCTGTTTTGTATAAATAGTAGTTGTGCACGTAATATCCGTTGTAAGTATCCAGGTTTAAAATGGCCGTATTGACTGCAAAATTCCAAAGGACACGGTCAATATTGAGCACGCTGTCTAGCTCACTGTAATTATAGTTGAGTGTATAGATGAGATCCATCAAGTCGGACCATCCTGATTCGGACTTTAGATCATAACTAGGGTAATAACTTGAGCTGTCTTGACCGAGCCATCTCAGGTCTGGATTACCATATTGTTCGTTTTCTCCACAAAACACCTGTACAGGGTCGCATTTAAAGAGGACGCCATCTTTTTCTCCAAAATGTTTTTCGAGGAACTGTTTGTTGATGGACTCCGTGTTGACATAAAGCCCAATATAACTTCCTTGAGCATTCAGTTTTAATAAGTTGACTTCTGGAGAAGGCATGTATTTTTTGTAAACATTAGTTGCCGTTATTTCCTTTGCAAAGGTTGGGTCCATCCATGCGTTGGCCAGCTTTATTTTTTTATATCCTGCAATTTTTTGTCCCGAAACCCAAAAATTGGCATCCATATTATAGGGCACTTTTGGGTTTCCTTCGTCATTTGGAAGACAAAAGGTTGAGTTTCCTTTGTATCGAATGGCTACGCTGTCATAGGTCTCTCCGTCAATAGTGACCTGAGCAGGGATTCGATAGGAGGGATTGATAAAAAAAGAATTGACCAGAATGTTGTGATAATTGTTATCATAAAATTGAACATTCATGTCTCGAAGTAAACCCTGGTCATAAAGTCCCCCTGGTTCATCATACAGTTCTTGCGGATTGTACAAAACGACCTGAGATTGAGCGGAATGACTAATCAATAAAAAAAACAAAATGAAAAGGGGACTCCCTTTAAATAGGTTCTTTAAAATATTCATGGTGAGTATAAATTTATGCATAAACAAAGGATATAAGAACAAAATGGTAGCTTTTGTTTTTTATTTTTGAATTCAAATAAAGGAAATGATTAAATACAATCCCAAAATATGGTTCAAGCACATTATTTCGTTTAACCATAGTGATACCATAAATAAGCTTTGGAAAGAGCTCATTGCCCTCGGACTTTTTACTTTAGGAATTGCCTATTTGGAAATTAATTATATCGGTAACACAGAGCAATTGTCCGAGCTTATGCAGGTCTATTCTCTTATTGGTTTTGTCTTGTCTCTATTGCTTGTTTTTAGAACAAACACGGCCTATGACCGTTGGTGGGAAGGTCGAAAAAAATGGGGGGAATTGGTGAATAATTCCAGAAACTTAGCCATAAAAATCTCTGCACTTACAGACGAATCTGAAACCAGAGCTTACTTCAGCCGAATGATCTCGAATTACTGTTATGCGATGAAAGAACACCTAAGAGAGGGCCTTATTATGGAGGAGCTAGATCTTACAGAAGAAGAGAAAAAAGAGATCTCTAAATATGAGCACAAACCCAATTACATTATCACTAAAATATATGAAAGACTTCATGCCATGAAGAAAAATGGTAAGCTGTCTGAACAGAATTACATTGTCATCGACGTGAACCTCAAAACATTTTCTGACATTATTGGCGCATGCGAGCGAATTAAGAATACACCCATTCCTTATTCCTATAATATGTTCTTGAAAAAATTTATTTTTATTTATGTCACTACGCTTCCCTTAGCATTTGTGAACACCTTTGGCTATTATTCATCTTTGATTTCGATTTTCGTTTTTTATGTTTTGGTCAGCATGGAAATTCTGGCTGAAGAAATCGAGGACCCATTCGGAAAGGATCACAATGATTTACCCACAGATTCTTTGAGTAAAAAAATTAAAGGAAACGTTCAAGAAATATTAAGGTAGTAGACCCAGTCTATCCTGTTATAGATTCAATTTAAGCCAATTTATATGAGGCATACACCTCTTTGGCATAATTTCTCAGAAAAGGTAAATAGGTTTCAATTAGAGACAGGCTTACCCAGGTACAGGCTATAATACCTTCTTTTTTTTGTGGAACAAAGTTACTGAGGCCTCCGGTATAAGAAATTACGTACCATTGTGTTTTTATTTTTTTTCCGCGTTTCAGATGTGTGGTTTTCATTAGCGGAGACTTTACCTTAAGCTGTTTGATGCTCAGTCCTGTTTCTTCAGCGGTTTCGCGCAAAGCACCTTCTTTTGTTTTTTCTTCTTTTTCAAGTTTCCCTTTAGGAAAGTCCCATTTTCCCTTTCGGTAAATCAAAAGCATTTCCTGATTTTGATTGATCACTATACTACCTGCTCTTAGCTTCATAACTCTTATTTGAGGGTCAATTTATTTATAAATGACCGCTCTTACAGGCAAGATAAAAAAAGGTATCCACAAAAAAATGTGAATACTTGGTCTTATGGGGTTTTTATAATTCGTTGGGTATATTGCCCGACTTTGATCATGTATACATTAGCATTTAAGCCATCCGTAGATATCATATTACTGCCGTTGATAAGCTCACCAGATTGTACTAGCCCACCAACTATGGAATAAATTTGGTAGGTAGCAGAGTACGCTTCATTCCAGTCAATGGTAAAGTTTCCTTGAGTAGGATTCGGATATGCATTTAAGTGGATCGAACCCTGCTGCATTTCGTTGACTGAAGAGGAGTTACAATCGATCAGCCCAGACAAGTCGTATCTAGAAACGAACCTCCAAATTTCTTGACTGGCATTAATGTCCATGTTACCAAAAACGCCTGGCCAATCGTGCCCACCTCCAATAACCTTGAAGTGTTCTACATAGGCACATCCACTGGCATCAGACCACGAATATTTTTCTACTGTACTTCCATCAGACGCATCTGTATTAGGAACATTTGTGATGTCAGGATTGGTGTCACAATTATTGAAGTTGGCCCAGTATTCGTGGACATCATCGGCAGAAAGATAATACTGTATTCCACCAAAATTTATTCCGTTGTAATCAGAAATGGCATCTGCTGTTCCAAGAATGGTGAGTATGCCAGTGGGGTGGACTGGAGCACAATTATTGAAAGATCCCATATACATTGTTCTTGCTACTGCCCCAACTGCTGCTATACTGGCATTCATTCGACAGGCAATGTCATAAGCAAATTCACCCCCATTTGAGTATCCACAGGCATAGATGCGGCTTAAGTTCACGTTGTACTCTGATGAAATTGCACTGAGCATCGCTTCCACAAATAGGACATCGTCATGATCGGTAGGCTCCTTATGCATCCATGTGGCATCTCCATTTTCTGGATCAGTAAGGGCTTGAGGATAAACCAATATAACATTTGCTGTATCAGCAATGGGCCGCATATCTACGAGAGACAAATACCCTTGGATATCACCGCCGCCGCCATGAAAGTTGAATAGCAATGGAAAAGCAAGCTCTCCATTATAGCTCGCGGGAATATATATCGTATATGATCTGGTATTGCCGTCGCAAACCAATGTGCTATTGATTTGTTGTTGGGCGTTAACAAGTAATGAGCCCATCATGAAAAAGGCATAAATAAAAAATTGTTTTGTAGTCTTCATAGCATATTTTTTTCTATTCTTTACTATATAGTGCATGCATTAAGCGTCAAAAAATCGAGGTCAATTCTATTTTAGAACAACGACTATTTGATTTCCTTATTTAAAAGTGTTTGTGTCGGGAATGCAAAATCTAAGCCGGCCTCATTGAAACGTTTCAGAACTTCTTTGCTGATGGTATTTTGAGAATCCAACCAATGCGCATCTGGCTTAATGTAGTATAAGAACAAAATTCCAAGTGAGAAATCTCCAAAGTCTTTGAACCCTACTGCACAATCGGGTTCCAGTATTTCTGAATGATCAGCCACAATCTGTTTTAAAATATCAACACCCTTTTGCATTTCCACTTCACTTGTGTCATAGGTAAGACCTAAGTTTAGGGTGATTTTTAGTGCTGGTTGAGAGGTAACATTTACCACGCTATTATCTGTGAAGGTGCTATTTGGAATGGTTACAATTCTACCATCTAATGTTCGTATCCGGGTACTTCTTAAACCCACCTCTTCGACCACTCCGTCAAATCCTTCAATCTGTATTCTGTCCCTAATTTTAAAGGGCTTGTCGAGAAAAATCATAACACCGGCAAATATGTTTTTAACAGAATCTTGTGCGGCTAAAGCAAGAGCTAAACCACCAATACCAAGACCGGCGATCATCGCGGTGATGTCAAAGCCAATATTATCTAAGCCGATTATGACACCAAAGGCCCAAATAATGGCTTTAGTGACCTTACGGATAATTGGAAGCATATAGTTATCAGCACCCCCTTCTGTTTTTTCTACATATGGTTGTACAATTTCGGTGACCAATGCATCAAATACTCTGGAAACAATTGATGTAAGGGTTAATATAATGGCCACACTCGCAGCGCCTTGGAGAAAAAATAAAAGTCGTGGCGTTGAAGATAAATCGATATAATGTATGGCGACCCAATATCCCCAGATGAGTATGGAATAGATTATCGGTTTTTCAAGGGTCTCGATAAGGACGTCATCCAGATTGGTTTTGGTTTTCTTAGTGAGGTTTTTGACCACATTGGCAATAATCCAATAAATGATTTTTGTAGCGATAAAAGAACCTAAAATAATGCCTATAGCAATTCCCCAGTCTTCTATCGTATTTCCTAAAACAACTTTATCTAAAAATTCCATATTCAATTTGTTTTTTTACAATCGTGAGTAAAGATAACTAGGATTCTCCAAATTGATATTTTAGCATTAAAAAATCTTGAAAACCATTAATTTATGAAATCAATTTGGGCTTCATATTTGGTTTCTTTACACAATACTTTCGCCATGCATTCAGAAATGTTGAGCCCAAGTAGTTCCTCCATCCACAACCATTGTCCTGCAGGGTTAACCTCAAGAAAATAATAGTCTCCAAGATGGTCTACAATAAAATCATAGGCCCCGTAAAACAATCCAAAGGCTTGGTGCAACTTCAGCAGTTTAATATTGATGTGGTCAGGCAGCTTGAAAAGCTCATATTCGACGTGAAGCTGGTCTTTTCTCCAATCTAATTTAGTTTTTTTATTTTTTTGTGAGTGGATTTTTACGGCAAAGACCTTTTCTCCAACTATTGTTATTCTTAGCTCAAAATCTTTACCAAGATATTGTTGAAAAATACATGGGGCCTGCTCTATGTTTTTTCTTTTTTCAATCACCTCTTCTTTGCTCATCACTGAAGAGTATAATACCTGATCGGGTGGAAGGATATAATAGCTTAGGGGCTTGTAAATGAAACGATCAAAGCTCTCAATAGTTTCAAGTATTTTTTTGCTGCTGTTGCTAATAATTCCTTTTGGGATGTTGAATCCAATATCTTGAGCGAGGTTGAGCTGATAAGGCTTGTTTCTCGATATTAAGTCTGATTCTCTGCGGTTGATCCAAAAGCAATG
>CAJWCX010000026.1 GCA_913031405.1 uncultured Flavobacteriales bacterium
TGAGTAAATACAATGGACTTTAAGGTTTTCACCTTTTCCCTGAGCATTTGAATACGAAAGTCCGGCCCTGAATCAATCACATGATTTTCCCCATTAATATGAATCATGGCCGAAGTTCTTGTTCTATTATCTTTTGGGTCTTCTGATTGACAAACGTAGCAATCACATGCAATCACAGGAACACCTTGAGATGTTCCAGATCCCAATATAGTCAGGCTTCCTTTCATATTTCGTTGTTAAATTCAACTATTTTATGTCTTTTGTTTTTACGCAAGTACAAATTAATGATTGAGCTAACGTCTCGGTCTTGTTTTTTTTTATCCACGAATTCGTCTAGTTGTGTAATATGCTTGGTGTAAAATTGGTATGGAGCAAATCCATAGCCCTGATAAATACCATCTTTGATTAAAACAATACTCTTTTCATTTCGTTCTCTGCCTTTTTCCAAAATCATAAAAGTTCGGCCATCATATCTTAGGCTTTCGATATAGCTCTCAACACGTTCATTGTATGATTCAGCACTTTCTTTTTCAATGCATGCCCCATTACAAGATTTGATTTCGTATTGAAAGCAAGAACTTTTCGAGTCATATAAATGACAAAGTTTTTGACACAAGGTATGTCGTTCAACCACTCCTCTCAAATGTTCAGTTCCTTCTTTCTTTGAAGAGAAATGTAATATGGGCATTGTTTCTTCTTTATCAATTCTGCCAATACTGAGCTCAATATAACCGTTTTTGTTTGGATGGTCGTAAAGTCCGTAAGGGAATCTGCTTTTCCGAAGTTTCCGATTGAATTTTGGTTGGTGCTTCTTGATAAGCTCTGACTCCAAAAGCATGGCAATTAAATCCGAACCAGTGAGTTCGTAATCGATCCGACAAATTTCTTCTATCATCCTTGACCCTTTAACAGATTTATTATTTCGGAGATGTTGCTCTACTCGATTCTTAATATGGATACTTTTGCCGATGTATATAATTTGGTTGAACTCATTATAAAAACGATAAACACCGATTTTATTGGGAAGTGAATCGATTGTATTGATATCCAAATTCGGGTGAACCGATTTGGGATTCAGCTCTTCTTTGATATGATCAATTAAAGTGGATTGGTCCTTTTTGAAGAGGATATCGAATAGTTTTGTCGTTGCCAATGCATCTCCTCCAGCACGGTGTCGATTTTCGATATCGATACCAATCGCACGACTTAATTTACCTAGGCTATAAGATTCATGACCGGGGATAATTGCCCTAGAAGCAACAACTGTACATAAATGAGGTTTTCTAAAATCATAACCTAAGGTTTTAAATTCAGAACGAAACATTCCGTAATCAAAGGATACGTTATGAGCTACAAATACGCAATCCTCAAAAAATTCGATGATATCTTTTGCAATTTCATAGAATTTAGGAGCGTTTTTAACATGATCATTTGTGATTCCAGTAAGCCTAACTATAAATTCAGGAATCTCCATTTCTGGATTGATCAGAGTCGAGTATTCATCAATGATTTTCTTTCCGTTGAACTTGTACATCGCAAGTTCAGTGATTTTTGAGTTTTTAGGACTTCCTCCAGTTGTTTCTACATCTACAATCACAAAATTCATTGAATCTAAGTTATCAAAAATTCAATGTATTTAAAGATTTAAATCTGTTTTAAATCTAAGGATTTCCTACCTGGATATACTTTTAGTGCTTCCGATAAAACCTCGATTGCCTTAATCAAACTCTCTTTTTTGAGAACATATGCAATTCTTGCTTCTTGAATACCTAGATTATCACTTGAATAAAATCCATTTGCTGGAGCCATCATTACGGTTTGGCCTTCATGTGCATATTCTTCTAATAACCACTGACAGAAATCCTCTGCATTTTTAACAGGAAAGCGAGCAACGCAATAAAAAGCACCTTTTGGTTTGGGGCAGAATACTCCCGGAATATTATTCAGCCCATCAACCATAATATTTCTTCTTTCAACATATTCTTTTTGTACGGCCTCAAAATACGATGCTGGTGTATCTAAAGCTGCTTCTGCCGAAATTTGGTCAACAGTTGGGGGAGAAAGTCTTGCTTGTCCAAATTTTAGAGCTGCCGCAATTACTTCTTTGTTTTTTGAAACTAATGCTCCAATTCTAGATCCGCACATGGAATACCTCTTAGAAACAGAGTCGATCATAATCACATTGTTCTCTATTCCTTCAATTTGCATGACTGAAAGTGGTTTGGTTCCATCATAACAAAACTCTCTGTATACTTCATCAGCGAATAAGAATAAGTCGTGTTTAAGAACGATATCCCTCAACTTGAGAAGCTCTTCTTCAGAGTACACATAGCCCGTGGGGTTTCCTGGATTACATATCACAATGGCCTTGGTCTTGTTTGATATTTTAGTTTCAATCTCAGAAATAGGAGGTAAAGCAAAACCATTTTCGATACTGGCAGATACAGGAACAACATTTAAACTTGCACTTGTCGCAAAACCGTTGTAATTGGCATAAAATGGTTCAGGAATAATTACCTCGTCCTCTGGTTCACAGGCAGTCATTAATCCGAAGAGTAGTGCTTCCGAACCCCCAGTAGTGACCAAGATGTGCTCTGAACTTACATGAATACCCTGATTATAATATGAATGAGCCAGTTTTTCTCTGTAGGATTCAAAACCAGCTGAATGGCTGTACTCGATAACCTTGAGGTCAAAATTTCTAATGGCGTCTCTAGCTGCTATAGGAGATTCGATATCTGGTTGACCAATATTGAGGTGGTAAACATGAGTCCCATCTTTTTTAGCTTTTTCTGCATAGGGTACGAGTTTCCTGATTGGGGATTCCGGCATAATGACCGCTTTGCGTGATATATTCGGCATATGATAGTTTTTGACAAATTTAATTAATCTTCTTTTGTTGGAGCTTGTTCTTTGAAATGTCTTTTCTGAAAAAGGAGTGAATAAACATCTTTTTTTCAACGAGGCAGGCGTTCCTGATTTTCTTTAATCATAAAGGTGAATAAAACAGCGTCATAAGAGAAATGTGCGGCAATACAAAACCAGATTCCAAAATATGCCAAACCATATGAAATTAGAAAAATAAAAGGTAGGACAATCACACCGTAGACCGAAAATCTTAGATTAAATGGATTCAAGTAACCATGTAAAGCCACAAATAGGATGGAAGTTATGAATGGACCAATAAAGGGCTGTATTCCCTGCCTAAAAAGAAATTCCTCGCCAATTCCAGCACACAATGATAAAAACAATCCGTCCCTTATATTGAGTTTCATGTCTCGTACGAGATGATTTATTTTAACAGGTGTCTTTTCAAAAAAGGGAGCCTGCATAAATAAATAGGCAATAAATCCATAAATCACTCCCAAACAAAGTCCATAAACCAAAGGAACCAACTTAAAATCTTCTAGGGAAAGAAACTCAAAAACACTAGTTTCATAAAAGTAAAATTGAAGAAAGTATCCTGGTATTGGGAATAAAACCAAAGTCACCCACCCAAATAGAATCATTTGTTTTCTCATAAATCCCTTAAAAATGATTATTTATTTGGTAGATCGTTTTTTTCACTTTAAATTAGTACCCTTAAACGCTTAATTACACGCCTATAGACCAAATTTACTTTTAATAGTTGAAATAACAACGAAAACGTAAGTATGGTACTCTCTAATTTAGGTGACAGCGATTTAATCACCTCTTATATTAACGGAAATGAAAAAGCATTCGAAACTCTTTTGCTTCGACATAAAGATCGCGTTTATCGATATATCTATTCAAAGTTGAAGGATGGTCAGCTTTCAAATGATATTTTTCAGGACACTTTTGTAAAGGTCGTTAACACCATGAAACTTGGTAATTACAATGAGGAAGGTAAGTTTTTGCCTTGGTGTATGAGAATTGCACACAATTTGGTCATTGATCATTATAGAAAACAAAACAAGATGAGGATGATTTCTGAAACAAGCCCTTTTGATTCTACTTATTCCATTTTTCAAAAAATCGATTCTGGTGAAAAGAATTACATTGAAAAAACTACTCAAGAAGAACTTGAAAATCAGATGGTTTCTCTAATTGACCACCTTCCAGAGGTTCAAAAGGAAATCATTAAGCTTAGAATTTTTAGAGATATGTCTTTTAAGGAAATTGCAGAATTGAAAGACATTAGTATCAATACAGCTCTAGGCAGAATGCGTTATGCTTTAATTAATATGCGTAAACTCATTGAAAAGCATAATTTGGTAACAGAGTTCTAAATCACCATGGTTGGTTTTATAGCTTTTCTTAACAAGCTATATGAATTCGTTTCAGTATCTTTGGGCTTCAATTTTACAGTATGTTTGATAATTTAACAGAGAAGTTTGACCGTGCCTTCAAGGTTTTAAAGGGACATGGCCAAATCACCGAAATCAATGTAGCAGAATCATTAAAAGAGGTACGTCGGGCTCTATTGGATGCGGATGTCAACTTTAAAACGGCCAAGGCGTTCACAAACACCGTTAAAGAAAAGGCTTTAGGAAGAGATGTTCTAAAGTCAGTTTCTCCTGGACAGCTCATGATCAAGATATGTCATGAAGAGTTGATCCGGTTAATGGGGGGTAATGAGGTTGAACTTAATCTAGGCTCCAATCCTTCAGTTATTTTGATGTCGGGTCTTCAAGGTTCAGGTAAGACAACATTTACAGGGAAGCTAGGTAATTATTTAACAAAAAAGAAAAGTAAAAAGGTTCTTCTTGTGGCATGTGATGTATACCGTCCAGCGGCAATTGATCAGTTACATGTTCTTGGAGAGCAACTAGATATCGAGGTTTACTCCAATAAAGAGGAAAAGAATCCAATAAATATTGCGACTGAAGCCATTAAAAAAGCCAAATCTGAAGCATTTAACGTAGTGATTATTGATACGGCGGGTCGCCTTGCTGTTGATGAGGTAATGATGGCAGAAATAGAAAATATTAAAAATTCAATCAATCCTTCTGAAACACTTTTTGTTGTTGATTCAATGACAGGACAGGATGCAGTAAATACGGCAAAAACGTTTAATGAACGTATTAATTTTGACGGTGTGGTTCTAACCAAATTAGACGGCGATACCCGAGGAGGTGCTGCACTTACGATTAAAGAGGTGGTCAACAAACCTATCAAGTTTGTAGGTGTTGGAGAGAAAATGGATGCCTTGGATGTTTTTTATCCTTCTCGAATGGCCGACCGAATTTTGGGTATGGGAGATGTTGTTTCCCTTGTTGAAAAAGCTCAAGAGCAATTTGATGAGGCAGAAGCAAAAAAATTACAGAAAAAAATACTCAAGAATCAGTTTGACTTCAATGACTTTCTTTCTCAATTACAGCAGATTAAAAAAATGGGTAATGTTAAAGATTTGATGGGAATGATTCCCGGTATGGGAAAAGCCATGAAAGGAACGGACATTCCGGAAGATGCTTTCAAAGGTATTGAGGCCATTATTCATTCTATGACCACAGAAGAAAGAACGAGTCCAGGAGTACTTAATGCTTCAAGAAAATCGCGAATAGCGAAAGGAAGTGGAACAAGTGTTCAAGAGGTAAATAAACTCATTAAGCAGTTTGAACAGATGCGAAAAATGATGAAAATGATGAGTAACCCACGCGCGATGTCTGGGATGATGAGTCAGATGAAAAACATGCGTGGTGGTATGCCCGCGTTATAATGAATCAAGAGTTCGATTTTTATCCCCAAAAGCCCGAGTTACCCAAAAAAGAGAATAAATCGGGATGGCGAATGACCTTAATGTCATTACTCCTATTTGTTGCTTCCTTTCTTATCCTTTTTTCTGATCAAATTCAGTTCTTAGTGTTTCTTGTTATAGTCCTTTTCATACATGAAATGGGACATTTTATTTTTATGAAGTTCTTCAACTATAAAGAGGTTAAAATGATGTTTGTTCCTTTAATGGGTGCATTTGTTCAGGGCGTTAAATCAAAATACTCTCAAAAAGAAAGCTTTTTTGTGGTAATGGGAGGACCAATACCTGGGATTTTATTTGGTTTGATTGGCAGTGTTTTTGCGGTTGTCTATCACGTTCCATGGTTGTTGGAGCTTAGTGGTATTTTTATCCTGTTAAATATGATTAACTTATTGCCTTTAGATCCTCTTGATGGAGGGCAGCTTTTTCGCTTACTTGTGAAGTATGATCATGATTTATTTTTAATGATTTTCTCATTGGTGTCATCGGTTATTCTAATTGCTATTGGTTTATTCACTGACTCATGGCCATTAACCTTGTTCGGGTTCTTGATGTCATTTCGAGTTAGGTCGATTCAAAAGAAATATTTAATTCGAAAAGAGTTGATTCGAAATCAAATCAATTATAGAATTTCATATGAAGACCTTAGTAATCGGGATTATTCAATAATGAAATCTATTGTTTTGGACCATAATCCAGCATTAAAAAAATACAACGAACTGTCTCAAAAACCGAATGATGTTTTGACCGCTGAAAATGTGAACTCTGTATTGGAGACACCCCTGTCATTAGATTCGAGTATTTGGTTTAAAATCACTGTTATTGTCGCATGGGTTTTAAGTTTGTTTTTACCTATTGTTCTGTTTGTTTTCTTTGGAGATTATTTACAATGGTATTTCATTTAAACAGTAATGGTTAAAGCTATAGTTTCTTTCACGTTTATTTGTTCCATCTCATTTTTTGGATTTATGCAGTGTGAACGTATTCTATTAAAAGGAAAAGTAGTTGATAGTCTTCAGCCTAGGTCTTTTTACAATCTTATGGTGTTTAATAAAACAACTGGAAAAGGAGTTTTTGGTCGTCCAGACGGAAATTTCAGTGCTTATGTTTTGAAAGGAGATCGAATTATTCTATCAATCAAGAATTATCCAAAATATGAATTTATTGTTGAGCCTGATTCCAATTGTCAGTTTTTGATTCATAAAGAAATTGAGAGATTGCCTCAAGAATTAGATGAAGTCATTATACGTCCATTAAAAACATTGAATCAAATCAAGGAAGAGCGTGCAGAACTTGCCATGCGAGACACTCGAATTGTTTCAGGTTTAAGTGCTTTTGAAAGTCCTATTACTGCGCTTTATCAAGCCTTATCCAAAAAGGAGAGAAATAAACGTTGGATTGCCGAGCAAGAATTTAAAGATGATAAAGCGAGAATCGTAAAAGAATTACTGGCTCTTTATGTGGCTTATGACATCATTGAGTTGGATTCAGATAGGTTCGATTCTTTTATTTCGTTTTTGAACATCAATGAAGATTTTCTCAAAACAGCCAGTGAAATGGAGTTGGTGCTTTTTATCAAGGATAAATACGAGCATTTTAGATCTTTGCGATAGTTACTGCTGAAGGCGCTCTGTTCTTTGCCAAATGCTATTTTTACTACCCTTCAGAAATTTAAAGAATCCAATTAATAAAGCGATATTCATCGAGATGAAGTGAGTCATGTATCGAAAAGTTTTTAAATGAACTCCTAACTTGGATAGAAACAAATCAATGAGAACAATAGTGACGCTTGATAGGTAAGCGAAAAACAAGAATTGATTTAGGCTAGATTCTTTGTAGGTCAAAATCAGAATGACAAACGATATTAGCAGTAAAAATGGGCTAATCCATCGAAGTACTTTATGAGAAAAGAAGACGAATGATATTTTATTAAATTTGAACAAAGCGGAAAAAAAATGACTAAGGTTCTGAAAGTTTCCTGCTGAGATTCTTATTTTTCTCTTGAACTCGGTCTTTAGGTTATTACTTACATCTTCGTATACAATGGCTTTAGGTTCATTGATACAAATTTTCCCTTTTTCTAAGACACACATATTTAAAAAGAAATCATCGACCAAATAAGTTTCAGGAACCTTAGTAAACAACGCTTTTCTAATAGCAAAACATCCTCCAAATGGTCCCATCATTGTTCCCCATAACAGGCCTTCAGCATTTTTAAGCTGCCCTTCTATAGAGATATATGATTTTTCAGGAATTGAAATACCTGTCTCATTCATCCCGAAATTTTTCATATGACTGTCTACAAGCCCTATATCACAGTTCGCAAAATGATGAGTCATTTGATAGACTGTATCTTCTGTAAAGATAACATTAGCATCAGTGAGAATAAGAACATCTCCTTTGGCTCTATCATACAGTGAATTAATGATTTTTATTTTTCCACTTCTTTCGTTGAAGGGAATATGATAGAGGTTTTCAATTTTATACACGTATTGCTCAACAATTTCATTGGTTCTATCGGAACATTGATCCGTACCGATAATGATTTCCATTTTTTCTTCCGGATAACTTGAACTGAGAATACTTTTGATTTTGTTTTCAATAACAAGTTCTTCATTATATGCCGCAATTAAAATAGAAATTGAGGGATATTCTTTATTTTGTTTAGGGATTACTTGTTTTTTTGAATTAGCGATTAAAATCGTAAATACTGGATACACCAAGTAAGTATATATAACAGGAATTAGGCAAGTCCAAAATATGATGTGTAAATAAGGCTCCACAATAATGATTTACAATTTAAGAACAGCACTAATTTTTTTAGCAACCAATTCTGTCGAAAAGTTGCACTGAATAAACTTTCTTCCAGCATTTCCAATATCGGTACAATGTTGTTCGTCATTTAAAAGTAGGGAAAGTTTCTCTATGAAATCGTCTTTTGTTTCGCATACCGGAATAATGGGAGGAAGATCCAGTCCTTCAGCTGCATGAGCACTAAGTACGCAAGGGACTCCCATGGACATGGCCTCAATGACCTTCATCTTCACTCCCGACCCAGACAGTAAAGGTGCAACAAATATACCATGAGTCGCCATAAATTCTTTTGAGGAATCTACAAAGCCATGAAGGCGAATATTTTTTGTTTTTGAGAGAGCTGAAATTTCTTCGGAAAAGCTTCCTGCAATTTCGAAATGAATAAAAGGAAACTGCTTGATCAAGTTGTAAAATACATTTTCAACAAACCACAATACACCCTCCTTATTGGGAGCCCAATTAAAAGCACCCAGAAAGCATATTGACTTTTCAATTTTAGGAGCTCTAAGTTCATGAATCATAGATACAGGAACATAATGGGAATGATCGGAATATTGTTTGAAAAATGCTTGGTCTATATCTGAAATAGAGAAGATTGAGTCGACTTTATTCAAAAAGTTCAATTCAAAAGATTTTAGTCTTTTAGACAGGTGTTTGAGGTACCATTTTTTGAATGGATTGTCTTCCCCTTGTGAAAGGTCGTTCCATATTTTGTGTTCTATATTATGCGCTCTATAGATAAGGTGAGCAC
>CAJWCX010000027.1 GCA_913031405.1 uncultured Flavobacteriales bacterium
TCTAACAAAGTGAATAAGGTTCTTTCTGAACAAGAGGTTATTCTCAGTGAAATTGATGTGTGTGGTAATGGCGATAATTTGTGTATTCGAGAACCTAAATTTTTTCCGTTACATGAATTTAAAGAGATGAGTTCGGGATTTGCTCTAAGATTTCATGAGTCGAATGATTCAAATAAACTAAAGATGTGGAAGACATTTGTATATATACGAAAAGATAAAAAGCTAAAGTGTATAAATAAATTTCAAGGTCCGATCATGGCAAATGATACTAATAAAAGTGATTTCCCTGACTTGTTGATAAGATTAACTGAATTTGAGACCAACAAAAGGTTATTTTATAATTGTTGGTTTAAATACAATTTTGAAAAAGTCGTTTATGAATTTGATTACTGCGATTTAATACAAGAAAAACCGATGACCAATTCCATGAATCCAATTAAGACTTATGATCACTATACTGCGTCCCCGAAAAATCGTAAAGAGCGGAATGATGAACTTAGACTGAAATTGAAGAACAAAGGATTATATTAGAGCTCTTTATTAACGCCGATACCGAATAAGGCAAAATCGTATTTAGCAGGGTCATTTGGATCGAATTTGCGAATGGAACACATTAATTCTTCATTCGTTTTCCAATCATTTTGTTTCCTTTTGATTAGGTTTAATTTCCGTGCAATATTCCCAGTGTGAACATCTAACGGTATATATAGCTCATCGGTGGAAATGTTTTTCCATAGACCAAAATCGACACCGTTTTTTGAATCTCTAACCATCCAACGCAAGAACATAATCAATCGTTTACAAGCTGAGTTTTTGGAGGGATTTGAGAGGTGCTTTTCACTTCGTTTTTCGTGTTCTGTGCTTAAGAATTGACATCTAAAATTAATGATTCGGTTCATGAGATTCTTATTTTGAGTGTCTTTTAAGTCAAAGGCAGATTCTAGTCCCCCTTGAGTGTAAATGTTCTTTAAGCTTCTACAAAAAAAATCAAAATCAACGGAGTTAAAAGTTCTGTGCACAAAATGGGTATTACGTCTAGATTCATAGTTTTGAATGAATTCAAATGGAGAGTCTCCCCAAATTTTCATAAGGTTTTCTCCACTTTTAATAATACTTGATCTATTGCCCCAGGCAATGGTGGCAACAAAAAGGGCGCAAATTTCAATATCCTCTTTTGTTTGATAGCGATGTGGTATTTGAATAGGGTCGTTTTTAATGAAATCAATTGTTTCATATTGACAAGCCTTAAAGTCGAGGTATTCTTTGAGATCTTTTTTTTTCAATTACATTACAAATTTACCATCTATAATGGATAACGAACGGTCTGCCATTTGAGCCAATTCAGTATTGTGAGTAACCAATACAAAAGTTTGTCTATATTCCTCTCTTAACTTAAAAAAGAGTTCGTGTAATTCTTTAGATGATTGGGTATCTAGATTACCCGAGGGCTCATCTCCGAAAATTATTTTCGGCTGGTTCATCAGTGCTCTACAAACAGCCGTTCTTTGTTGCTCTCCACCAGATAGTTCTGAGGGTTTATGATTCATTCTATCTTGGAGTCCAACTTTTTCTAAAAACTCGACAGCTTTTTCTTTTGCCTCTTTTTTTGATAACCCTTTAATTAAGCCAGGAATCATAATATTTTCACATGCTGTAAATTCTGGTAGCAATTGATGAAACTGAAAAATAAAACCTAAAGTATCATTTCTAAATTTTGCCAACTGTTTCTCACTTAGATCAAATGGTTTTGTTTCATCTATGACTAATTCCCCGTTGGATGGAGTATCAAGGGTTCCTAATATCTGCAATAAGGTTGTTTTACCAGCCCCTGATGCGCCAATAATAGAAACGATTTCATTTTCTTTTATGGATAAGTCTACTCCTTTTAAAATTTCAAGCTCGCCGTATGACTTTGTGATATTTTTAGCTTGGAGAATCATTTTTTGAGTTTCAGTTGATGCCCCATTTTCTCTTTTTTTGTTTTAAGATAGTCTTCGTTATGAATATTACAGTCCACTTCTATTGGGACGGTTTCAGTTATTTCAAGTCCATAACCAATCAAACCTGTTCGTTTTTTAGGATTGTTACTCAGAAGTTTCATTTTTTTTACGCCTGTAGATCTTAGTATTTGGGCACCTACACCATAATCTCGAACATCACCTTTAAAGCCTAATTCTAGGTTGGCTTCTAGTGTGTCATAACCATCTTCCTGAAGTTTATAAGCCTTCAATTTATTAATGAGTCCAATTCCTCTTCCTTCTTGATTCATATAGAGTACTACTCCTTTTCCTTCTTTTTCAATCATTTTCATGGCATCTGCCATTTGATCTCCACAATCGCATCTGAGCGAACCTAGAATGTCACCAGTAAAGCAAGATGAATGTACACGAACGAGAATAGATTCATTAGGATCCCATTTCCCCTTAATTAATGCCAGATGTTCCTCACCGGTTGTAATTT
This sequence comes from uncultured Flavobacteriales bacterium, assembly GCA_913031405.1. Classification (GTDB taxonomy): domain Bacteria; phylum Bacteroidota; class Bacteroidia; order Flavobacteriales_D; family Crocinitomicaceae; genus UBA952. The sequence goes on from CAJWCX010000027.1 coordinate 2,461, forward strand.
GTTTAAAGGCTTTAAGTTTAAAATCTCCAAATTTTGTTGGAAGTTGAATTTCTACCAATTCTTCAATTAAGGTTTCATGTTCCATCCTGTATGCAATAAGATTCTCAATTGAGATAATTTTTAGATCAAATCTTTTAGCAATCTTCATTAATTGAGGAAGACGAGCCATTGAACCATCTTCATTCATAATTTCAACAATTAAGCCAGCAGGTTCAAATCCGGCAAGACGACTTATATCTACAGCTGCCTCAGTATGACCCGCTCTTCTAAGGACACCACCTTTTTTTGCTCTTAATGGAAAAATGTGACCAGGCTTACCTAATTCATTTGGTTTCGTATTTGGTTCAATCAATGCTTGAACTGTTTTGGCTCGATCTGTGGCAGAAATACCTGTTGTACAACCTTTTCCAATGAGATCTACAGAGACAGTAAAAGGGGTATCAAAATGAGAATTATTAGAATGAACCATCATTTCAAGACCCAATTCATCACATCTTTCTTCAATAAGTGGGGCACAAATTAAACCTCTTCCGTGAGTTGCCATAAAATTGATGAGCTCAGGAGTTGCATTTCTTGCTGCCGTCAAAAAATCGCCTTCATTTTCTCGAGATTCATCATCAACAACAATGATGACTCTTCCCTTTTTGATGTCTTCTAAAGCCTCTTCTATGGTATTTAATTCAAATGACATAATTGTTGTTTAGGTAACTGATTTGTAATCGATTTATTTTATGGGTATACTTTTAAGGGTTTCAAGGTAAAATTTCCAGAATTTTTGAACTGAAGAAATTTGAACCTTTTCATCTGGAGAGTGCGCAGCCCTTATATTCGGTCCAAACGAAATCATGTCTACACCGGGAAGATGCTCTCCTAAAATCCCGCATTCCAATCCTGCATGACATGCTTTCACCTGCGGATCTTCATTGAACATGGTTTTGTATAACTTTTCCATGATATCTAATATAATTGAATTCGGATTCGGTTGCCATCCTGGATACTCTCCTGATTGAACGACTTCACAGCCCATATTTTCAAAACAAGCTTTGATTGTCATGGCGACCTCATCTCTTGTGGAATTTACACTACTTCTTTGAAGCGATTGAGTAATGAATCTCCCATTACCTATTTCCACTCGAGCAAGGCTTGAAGAGCTTTCTACAAGACCTTCGATATCTGGACTCATCCTGAAAACACCATTGTGTAGAGCCGCTAGAGTGTTGATTATTTTTTGACTTTCTTTTATAGAGGCACCTTTTTCTATTGATGTCTCTTCCGAAAAGGAAATATCCAGATTCGTTTCTATGGATTTATATTCGTCTTTTAATGTTTTTGTCATCTCTTGTATAATGTTACTCAATTGATGAGCATCTTCATAAAAAACAGAAATGAGGCATGATGCTTCTCGAGGTATCGCATTTCTCAGACCACCTCCATCAAAGGAAATAATATTGAGGTCCATATTTTGACTGATTGACCATAAAATTCTTGTAAGCCATTTGTTGGCATTTCCCCTTCCAGAATCAATATCCATCCCAGAATGTCCACCTAGTAGACCCTTAATGTTTAATTGAATAGTTTTTCTGTTTCCAGAAAGCTCTTCCTCTTGATAGTTGTATTCCGTATTGGTATCTATTCCCCCTGCACATCCTATTGAAAGTTCGTCATCATCCTCAGTATCTAGGTTCAAAAGAATTTCTCCCTGAAACATGGTTCCGTCCATTTCTTTTGCGCCAGTCATACCGGTTTCTTCATCTATTGTAAAAAAAGCCTCCAAAGCAGGGTGGTCTATATCCGTAGCAGAAAGAGTGGCCATAATAGTAGCTACACCAATACCATTGTCGGCACCAAGTGTGGTGCCGTCTGCATCAATCCAGTCACCGTTCACGCGCATTTTGATACCTTCTTTGTCAAAATCAAATTCAGTTTCTCTATTTTTTTGGTGAACCATGTCTAGATGCGATTGAAGAATAACCATTTTTCTATCTTCCATGCCAGGACTAGCAGGCTTTCTAATGATTACATTTCCAATTTGATCTTTCAAGGTCTCCAAACCTAAAGACTTTCCGAAATTCATCATAAATTCAATCACTCGTTCTTCTTTTTTTGAAGGACGAGGCACCTCATTTAAATCTGCAAAATGATTCCAAAGCGATAAAGGTTCTACATCTCGTACTGTCATAGGTTAAGGGAATTTTGGATATTGTTTAAAATTAGGATCTCTTTTTTCCAGGAATGAATTTCTTCCTTCCACCGCTTCCTCAGTCATGTAAGCTAGTCGAGTTGCTTCTCCTGCAAATACTTGTTGACCAACCAATCCGTCATCAATAAGGTTAAAAGCAAATTTAGACATCTTGATGGCAGTTGGGCTCTTTTTAAGGATTTCTTGTCCCCAATCATATGCAGTTTGCTCCAACTCGTTATGCGTAACCACTTTATTTACCATGCCCATTTCATATGCCTCATTTGCGGAATAACTAGCACCTAGGAAAAAAATTTCTCTGGCACGTTTTTGTCCGACTTGTCGGGCAAGGTAAGCAGATCCGAATCCACCATCAAAACTTGCAACATCAACATCGGTCTGCTTAAAAATAGCATATTCTTTTGAGGCTAAAGTTAAATCACAAACAACATGAAGACTATGTCCACCTCCTACAGCCCAGCCTGGAACTACAGCAATCACTACTTTATTCATAAAACGAATTTGTCTTTGAACATCTAAAATGTTGAATTTGCTGACGCCATCAGTTCCTTTGTAACCCCTAGGTGCTCGAACACGTTGGTCGCCTCCTGAGCAAAATGCCCATCCACCATCTTTTGGGGATGGACCTTCTCCCGAAATCAATACAACCCCTATTTCTTGACTTTCATGACAAATAATCAAAGCATCTAACATTTCATCAACTGTTTTTGGACGAAAAGCATTTCTAACTTCAGGTCTGTTGATAGCAATACGCGCAACACCATTGCAGTAGTTAAATGTGATGTCTTCGTAAGATTTAACGGAAGTCCAATTTATTTTTGACATAATATTGTTTCTGCAAAAATAACAACATCAAACGAAAGGAAAGGTTTAAACTAATTTTAGTTTGTTTTTGACAGATTCCATTAATTTAAAAGAATTTCATCAATAAAGGTCCATGGGTGTTGACCTGCTCCAGGTTTCTCATCTGGGATTACAATTTCGTTCTCAATTTTAAAGGAGATTTTTTTTGTTCTTTTGCCAATATCGAATTTTACTTTTTCAGTAAGTATTTGATTCATTGTGAATTCAAAATTTCTTTTTCTTTTTGATACGATTATGGTTATTTGTTTTGGCAAATAAATCCAAGAGCCATTTGATTCAAGAAAACTAAGTTCGATTTGCCTAATTCTTTTCTTTTTCTGTAAATCGATTTCAAAAAGGATGGCGCTGGTATCAAATCCAATCCATTGATGTCCTCTCCAAGGCCGTGCCCCATATTGCCCGTCCAAAAGAACAGTAGGAGAGTAATTGTATTGAGCATTAGGTCGGGTTTTATATTGAATAGGATAGCCTAGCCCAATATGGTTTGATATTTTCAAATGTGTGCTTATTCCTGTTTTCTTACTCTTAAATCGATAACTGTTTTCTTTACGACTATTCTTAGTTCTATTTATGAGTAGTAATTCATTGGATTGAATTGAGAATTTCATCGGTGCTTTCCCATTTTTTGAATGAACTATGGTTTCGAATTCTTCATTTTCATCTTCGGATTGAAGCTCAATACCTATGCCGGTTTTTTCAGATGTGATTTGAATCACTGGTTTTAAGCTGGTTTTTGAATAGTTGACGTTTAATGCATCCAAGGCACTGAAATGGTTGTTCGATAGAATGTTGAAAAAAGTCTCAAAATTTGGTTTGCTTGAGCACCATAAAGCTTGACTTAATGCAATTGCTCTAGGATAGGTCATGTATTCGAGATGATCCATAGATGAAATGTATTCCGTCCAAAGATTGGCCTGACCGCCTAAAATGTAGCTCGCCTCCGAAACATCTAATTCATTTGGGATCGGATTAAATTCATATACTTTCTGTAGAGGAGTATAACCCCCTATGGCCAAAGGCTCATCCCTAGATTTGCCTTGGTAATGATCAAAATAGCAATGTGATCCTGGTGACATTACAACATAATTCCCTTGACGGCAGGCCTCAATACCTCCTTTAGTTCCTCTCCAGGACATAACAGTAGATTCAGAAGACAACCCTCCTTCAAGAATTTCATCCCATCCAATTAGTTTTCGGTTTTTCTTTGTAAGGTACTGTTCTATTTTTTGTACAAAAAAGCTCTGCAATTCCGACTCATTCCTTAATTTATTGGAAGTGATAACCTCTTGGCATTCATGACATTTTTTCCATCTTGTTTTTGGAACTTCATCCCCTCCAATGTGAATGAACTTTCCAGGGAACAACTCCAATACCTCATCCAGAATATTTTCAATAAAAGTAAAGGTTTCTTCTTTGGTGCAATAAATGTCTTCAAAAACACCCCAAACCCCTGGAACGTTGTTTTGTGACCCTGTGCATGAATATTCGGGGTAGGCGGCAAGTGCAGCGCGACTATGACCTGGCATTTCAATTTCTGGAACTATATTGATGTGTCGGTCTGAAGCATATGAAACGATTTGTTTGATGTCTTCTTGACTATAGAATCCACCATAACGCTTAGAATCATAGGTTCGAGGGGATGAATTATAGTGGTTTTCTATTGTGCTATCTCTCCAAGCCCCAATTGAAGTGAGCCTTGGGAAGGCTTTGATTTCGATTCTCCACCCTTGGTCATCTGTAAGGTGCCAATGAAATGTGTTAAATTTATAACGAGCCATAAGGTCAATGTATTTTTTGACCTCGTTAACTGTAAAAAAGTGTCTTGAAACATCTAAATGTAAACCTCTCCATTCAAACTTGGGGTAGTCTTGAAGAAAAGCTTTGTCAATGAAATTAATATCATTCTTGGTTTGAATCAGTTGGATTAGAGATTGAAATGCGTAGAATAACGCACGCTCATTGCTGTAGGATATAATGATATGTTCATGAATATTGATCGAATAAAAATCTTTTGGAACGTTTAACGATTTTTGAAGAAGGATAAATGGATGCTTGTCAACCTCGATAATAGATATGTCATGGCTGCTTTTGAGAAGCAAATTAATTTGTTCTAAATCCAATCTAGAAATGCGATTCCCTGATTTATTGATCTTTTGTTGAATGGCAATTTCTTTAGGTATTGAAATACTTCCGTTACCTTTCTGGTAGACAACAGGGCTTGGTAAAACAGGACAAAGGTTGATTTGGCCATAAAACTGAACTGCAATGAAGCAAAAAACAAAGAGTAAAACAACTTGTTTCATGAGATTTAAAGGTAATTAATTTTGCTCAGTGATTTCTTTCCATTGAGTAGATTTAATCCAATCCATTATAATTATCTTTGCAACAAATTGTAACAATCATGAAGATTTCAAACAACATTTTAGAAACTATTGGTAATACACCTCTCGTCAGGTTGAATAAAATAACTCAGGAAGTAGAGGCTACGGTTTTGGCTAAGGTAGAATATTTCAACCCTGGTAGTTCTGTTAAAGACCGTATGGCGGTTAAAATGGTAGAAGATGCCGAAGCAGATGGTCGTTTGAAACCTGGAGGTACAATTGTAGAAGGTACCTCTGGAAATACAGGAATGGGATTGGCTTTGGCTGCAATTGTTAAAGGATACAAATTGATTTGTGTTTCTACGGATAAACAATCTAAAGAAAAATTTGACATTTTGAGAGCAGTAGGAGCAGAGGTTATCGTTTGTCCTACGGACGTGTCTCCAGAAGATCCTCGGTCATATTATTCTACCTCTAAAAGAATTTCTGAGGAGACACCAAATTCTTGGTATGTGAATCAGTATGATAATCCATCTAATTCTATTGCACATTATGAACAGACAGGTCCCGAAATATGGGATCAAACAGATGGTAAAATCACCCACTTTGTTGTTGGAGTTGGAACAGGAGGAACAATATCGGGAGTAGGGAAGTATTTGAAAGAAAAAAATCCAGAAATAAAGATTTGGGGTATTGATACTTATGGCTCTGTGTTTAAGAAATACCATGAAACAGGTATTTTTGATGAAAATGAAATATATTCTTACATTACAGAGGGTATAGGTGAAGATATTCTTCCGGAAAATGTCAATTTTGATATCATTGATGGTTTTGAAAAAGTAACAGATAAAGACGCTGCTGTATATACTCGTAAAATGGCAAGAGAAGAGGGTATTTTTGCTGGTAATTCTTGTGGTGCTGCTGTAAAGGGTTTACTTCAGCTAAAAAAGCACTTTAAAAAGGATGACGTCGTAGTTGTCCTTCTTCATGATTCGGGAAGCCGTTATGTAGGTAAAATGTATAATGATGATTGGATGCGTGAACGCGGATTTTTA
>CAJWCX010000028.1 GCA_913031405.1 uncultured Flavobacteriales bacterium
TGGGGCTAATGGCTCAAAGTCGGAGTAATTAAATGACTTTAATTGCCAACCATCCCAATCTATTGGAACCTTCAATTTATAAACTTCCTCATCCGTATCAAAAATGTCTGCACCGTTATTTGCGGTATTATCATTGAACGGAGCACTTGATTCCGAAATCAAAATATTGATAAACTGACCCGTATGTAAATCTACAGTGTCAGATAGAATACCTAGGTTGATGTAAAAGTTTTCTGCGTCGACGGGAACCTGAGGTAGGTCAATTTTTAAATCTAGTCTTCCCAGGGACCAGTCCCAGTTTACGCGTCCTCCCATTTTGAAATAGCTGGTCCCCAATAAAGCATTGTCATTGGCAACATTGAATGTCATAAGACCACCATCTGTGTTGTAATAATTTACGGCATCGGCAGGCAGGCCATCTTCGAAATTCTCAAACCACACCCCGTTTTCATAGCTGTTTGTGGCTAAAATAGAAAGCGTATCCCTCAGCGTATCTGCTTCATCTTGAAAACTTAACTGAATTGCGCAATCTTCTTGCATGAAAAAAGGTACTTGGGAAGGATTACCGTTCCAAACAATGGCGTTAGAGTCCAATGCATTAGAAAATCCGATGATTTCTTTTCTGGCATTCGATATTAACCCTTGAATTTCGATTTTCCAAGCAACAGGTTTGTTGAATTGGCAGTAAAAGCCAACTTCCTCATTGTTTAAGAAGTCAGGAGTCTCATTTGTCAATACCAAAGAGTCTGTAATGCTAAATACACCATATAAGTTGTCGATTGGTGGGCCTTCAAATTCTTCTTTAGTACAACCCAAAATTCCACTGATCAGGGTTAAGAGGATTAATCTATTCATAGTCATTTTCATAGTGTTACGGATAAGACAAACAACAATCGTTTGTAGTTGAAATTCAAGTCAGGTTGATCATTAAATGACGTCCCCCAGCTATTGAATTGAATATTGGCATAAACATCATCTCTTAATTTATACATCAATCCTGCAGAGAGTAGATGGTCTTTTTGCTTGTAATGAGTATTGACAAAATTATTGATGTTTCCATAATTGTCTCGTTGTGTTAAAAATTCATTTCCATTGGCATTGAATTGTTTATAGGCTAATTGAACAAAAAATTTCGGAAAAACCTCGGCGTTTATCGCAATATTGACTTGTTGACTAAATAGTCCAACTTGGGATACCGAATCACCATCTCTATTCGTGCTTTCTGCTTCATAGGATCCTGAAAGACTCAACTCCTTATCCCAGTGAAAGCATTCGTTCATATTGAACTTTATCGCTGTTTTAAACAAGGCAAAATTTCTTTTGTTAGGGGTACCTTGTCCAATCACTTCGCGGTAAAAACCAGCTTTTAACTTGGAATGCAGGAGTTTTTTTCCGGAATCAATCCTGGCATTCAAATCTACACCGCTTCGATTCGGGGTAGCATCCCCATAGGGAAGTGCGTTGGAATAGATTGGATTGAATACCATTAGATTACTTGATATTTGTTGGTTATATAGTCTATCGTCACTCACAAGGTCAAAGACTGACGTGGGTCGTTGTATCAAACTATTTGTGTAAGTAGGATAAATCGTGTTGGGCAATCCCTTTCCAAAATCAAGTCTTCTGGTTTGAGCTCCAGCACTTCTAAAATTGGGATCTACGTATCGATAATTGAACACTAGTTGAATCGACGAATCTTCTTTGAGGTAGGTATTTTGAAATTCAAAGAACAAACCTTCACTTGAATTCGAAGTAGAGTCTTCTGCATTGTTTTCCAGTTCTGAATGCAGCCAATATCGTTGTGAAAATCCAGTTTGAATTTTAGATTTAAAATGATGTTTTTTGTTGTTGAACTGTTGAGCAAGCCCCATCAGATATACTGGATTTCGAACAGAGATATTACTTGTTCCACTCGAGGCTACTTCAAAAAGATTGATGTAATGGCTTTCGAAGGAGAGGTTTTTAGTGAGTTTCGACATCATAGTTCCTCCAGAGAGTAATTGATCACTAGAATAGCTAGTGGTGCTAATGGCATTGGAGCCTCGAGGACGAGTCACAAAGAAATCAAATTCTAGCGTTCGAATGCCGCGATCAAATTCAAAGGAAAAATTTGATTGTAGTCCCTGTAATCTCCAACGATTATCAATATAAAAATTTTCATAATGGATAATGTCTCTGTATGGTTTGAACATATCATTTTCGAAAGAAGAAAGTTCTTCATCATCGTTGTAGAGGGTATAACGAGATTGTTTTAGAAAAAGGTCTCCTAGACCAAATCGAATACTTTTGTTGATTACACCTTTGACCCGAAGCTGCCGGACATTCACAGAGGTCCCGGAGCCAAAGAACCCCCCAAATGTATTTTGAATCCTCAATTGAGCAAAAATCTCAATATCATCAATTGGATTGACATGGGTATTTAAATCTAACAGGTTGTAGCCATTGGATACATTTTTCGCAGAAAGTGTATCCTCTACCTGTTCATTTTCACCAATAGCATCTCTTGCATAATAAGATCTTGCAAGTCCATCGAACCAAATTTTATCGTTCGATTGACCGAAGCTATCAATAGTAACCATCGAAACCAGAATAATTAAAATAAAAAGGCGTCCGTACTTTCTCATGATTAAAATGTGATTTTAAGTTCTAGCATAGTTTCCCAGCCTTTTAAATGGTTTTCAATAAAATTAGGGTCGAAATAGGTGTATCTGTTATGTCTTAAAAAAAGCATGGTGTTTTGTGCAATCTTATAGTCCAAACCAACCCCAATCAAAGTGTTTTTCTGATTACGGTTTCGAGTATAATGGTAAAATCGTTCCCAACCAATATTTTCAAAAAAACGATTTGTTGATGAAGCTTCAGGTGCATCTCCTATGTCTGTGAATTCATTTCCGATTATTTTCTCTATACCATAGCTGATTACCACGATTGCCTTTGGACTCACTTCGAAGCTTAAATCTATTTCCTGACTCAGTTGCTGAATAAGAGCTTGACCCCCGAGTCGAGGAAGAATATTGAATTGACGTTGACAGGAATTTAATCGAGTCAGAGAAAAAATGTAAAAGTTTTTGCCGAAAAGAGTGTTGCTGTATTTGGCTTGAAACTCTATCGTGTTGAAGTATTTTTTAAAAGAAGGTTGTCCTATGGTGTTTGTGTCTAAGATATTTACCTCCTCAAAAACACCTCGATAGGTAGAATTCAATGAATTGTAGGGTCCCCAGTTTTGTCCAAACAAATAGATTCGGGATAAGGTTTGACTATTGACATTGTGTATGTATGATATTCCTGCATACGAGGTGTCTATTTCAGCATAGATGCCTATTCCGCCGTTTAGTTTTAGTTTTCCAATACTCGCATCTGCATTGATAGATACACCTTGTCTGTTGTTCACGGGAGCACCCAGTCCGACCATTGGACTTTGATAGGGTGTTCTTATTGTTGATCCTACACCTGCCACATTTGGAAAAACCTCCAGAACCGAAGTATTTAAGAAATTGCCTGTCACGTTCACAAATTGGGGTGAAATCCTATAAAGCTGAATATGAAGTGGGATCTTTGTGGTTTTATCTGTTCTAATATTGGCTAAAATAGCTTCACCGTACCCCAATTTTTCAATGGGACTTTGATAGCGACCAAGACCTAGCTCTAGTTCAAACTGAATTTTATTCCATTTCTTTTGAAATTCGTAGGTGTGAATAACATAACTTCTTTTTTGAATGTTCAATGAGTCTGTATCTGCCCATGATGATAAAAAGTTGTATCCCATTTTTAGGGACGGACTTAGTTCATTTTTAATCTGAAAGCAACCTGTAAAATTGTCACTTGTCTCTAAAAAGGAGCGGTTGAAGTTGCTTTTGCCAATCACACCTTTAACTGAGAGGTTGTAGGGCAATTTAAGACCTTGGAGAAACAAACCTTGAAAAGCACGGCTTCCATATCGAATCCCTTGATCGATCAGACCATTTTTGTAGTATTTTGCATATCGATTAATGGGAATTTTGTTTAGTGGTGTTTGAGGTCTTCTATCGTAGATACTTAAACGGTTAAAAGATTGGTTACCCCATACTGTAAGACGGCTTTGTCTATACCAAGATACGCCACCTGATTGTATAGTAAATGTTCCTAAATCTGTAATGATACTCGTTTTCAAATTGAGACCAAGATTCAATGTTAATGGGCTTAGATTATCATCTGATGGACCTTTATAAAGACTGTTCATCATGAGGTCTGCTCCAAAACTAATGTTGTCTTTTGTTTTTCCATTTAGCTTTAATAAAAACATAGGTTCTCTGTAATAATCTCCAACAACAATAGCGGTAGTTTTTCCACTGTTGTTTGGAAAGGTTTCAGTCTGATTTCTCACAAAACCAAGAAATCTATAAAAGCCAGTGAAGTCAATTGAATTTGAAGGGTTTTTATGAGAAACAGCATTGCTAGTAAAAGGGGTGGGGCTGAGGCTTGAGTCTTGTCCATATAACAATCCAAGTTGAAGTAAAAAAATGAAGCATAGTGAATACTTAAGCATAAGTGTTTTCCTTACACTAAGATACCAATTTAATCCAATTTTTAGTGTTAATTTTTAGTCGGTCTTTTCTAGGTCTTTTACGCAGCGAAATCCTGTGTGACTCATTCCTGTATCCTGGGAGTACGGCATTCTAGCAGATACTCTGTAACTTGAGCAATAGCTGTCATTACAAAGAAAAGATCCGCCTCGAACCACTCTTTTTGGGTCTTGAGGTTCTCGGGGATAATACCAGGTGTCAGGTCCGCTAGGGTTATTGATAATGAGCTCATCTAGGCAACGCTGATAATAGTTTTCGTCATACCAGTCGGAGCAGATTTCCCATACGTTTCCGGCCATGTCATAAAGTCCATATCCATTGGCTTTGTATGTCATGACAGGTGCTAAACCTTCATAACCATCAATGGCTGTATTTTTTACTGGGAATAGACCTGTCCAATAATTGCATTTTTGGGATCCTTCATCAAGAGGTTCATTTCCCCATGGATAAGTTTTTTTCTTTAAGCCTCCTCGAGCGGCCCATTCCCATTCAGCCTCTGTAGGTAGTCGTTTCCCACACCACTCAGTGTAGGCTATAGCATCTTCATAACAAATATGAACCACAGGTTCATTTTCTTTTCCTTTAATTGAACTTTCGGGACCGAAGGGATGCTTCCAATTGGCGCCTTGAACCCATCTCCACCACTGTGAAAAATCAATCAAGTTAAAGACCTCTTTATTCGGGGTAAATACCATGGAGCCCGGTTGAAGCAAATCTGAGGTTGGTTTTGGTGTGTCTGCAGGGAGTTGTTCTTTTAAAACAGTCCAATTAATAGGGCGTTCCGCCATGGTTTGGTAACCTGTAGCCTCGATAAAGGCAGCATATTGGGCATTGGTTACTTCATGAATGTCCATATAAAATGCGCTTACTTGAACTTGATGTTTAGGGAATTCTCGTGCTAGTGCCATTTTAGAAGCTTTGGATCCCATGAGAAAATCACCAGCAGGAATCAATACCATATTGGAACTAGAATCGGGTGTTACGGGTATCGAATAAGACTCTCTTGAACGTATAGAGTCGCCTCTGTTTTGTAATGTTTTGTTGATTGCTTCAGCTCTTGATTGATCACAACAGCTTTTTTCACACTTTGACCCTTTTTTTTGTAAATCAGCTATCTTTTTTGATCCATTATCATCACAGGATAATATGGTCACGAAAATAAATATGAGTGGAAACTGAAGCCGTTTATGATTCATGATCAATAATTTGAATTGATTTCTTGTAAAGGTTTATTTTCCCATGTGATTCCCTCTTGCCATTTTGGGGCATGCACCTGAACGAGATAGTCATCTAATATTTTTTCGAGTTCTTTCGTTTTTTTCGGATTTTCTATTTCAATATCAGTCTGTTCTTTTATGTCGCTTTTAAGATTGAAAAGCTGAACGGATTGGTCGTCTTGAAACTTAATCAGCTTGAAATCTCCTTTTCGAACAGCCGAATGTGGGCGTTTGAGTGCAATACCGTTTTTGTATGGTACATGAAAGAAGAGGCCATCAACATCTCTTGTAATGTTTTTCTGGTTTTCATTGAAAAGTATATGTGCAAAACTTCCTCCGTCTGTTTCTTTTAGTTTAATGGTGTTGTTTCCCGCAAGTGTCATAATCGTGGGTAAAAGATCAGTTCCTGAAACGGGAGTTGCAGACTCGGAATTCTTTTTAATTCCTGGTCCAGAAATCAAAAGAGGTACACGAATACCGCCCTCGAGGGCGTCCCATTTACCTCTACTCAAAGGGTAATTGTAGCTTTTTTCATACTTTTTGGCTCCTGGTATATTGGGAACAGATCCATTATCTGACATATATATGATATAAGTATTGTCCTCTATTCCCAATGCCTTTATTTTCTCCAAGATAAGACCGAGGCTCTCATCAAGGTCAAAAGTCATAGCAGCATAACCTGCATCTTTTTGCTGCTCTCCTTTGGGTTTGTCTTTGAGCATATTATAGCTACTTTCTTTTGACTCAATGTTGGCATGGACCGCATAGTGTGATATTTGCAGATAAAATGGTTTTTGTTTTTCGGTACATGATGTCATGAAATCCATGGACCTGTTCGTCAATGAGAAAATATGTTTTGGGTCTTTCTTTATGGAATGTGTCCATTGGGTTTTGTTATTCACAAAGTTCCCATCTTTATTTTTGGTAGGGCCATCGCTTACGTCGTAACCAAGTACATGAGGTTCGCTACCCATTCCCCATTTTCCAAAGTGTGCCGTCCTATATTGAGGATTAACCATTTTTAGTCCTTTAGGAATACTAGTAAATCCATCATGGTCAATATGGTCCGTATTCATCCCGACTCGAATAAGAGAAAGTCTTGCCGGAGTCTTTCCGAATTGGAGGCTATATCGAGAGGGCGCACATACCGGTGCGCTGGCATAGGCGTCTGAAAAACGCATTCCATTCTTAGCTAGGTACTCAAGGTGAGGTGTTTCAAAGTAATCACTCTTTGACCCAGATTCATTTTGCATCATTTGGACAGAGGTTCCGTTCCATCCTTGGTCATCTACGAGTATAAAAATAAAGTTCGGAGTAATATCTTTCTCAAGGGGTTTGGGAAAACCTTTCGTTTTATTTTCCGAGCACGAAATAATTGCAAATGCAAAAACAATGATTTTTACAGTAGAGCTGAGCTGATTTCTAAATTTTTTACTTGACATGTATATAAAATCCTAAAATAGCAAGGTTTTTGTTTATTCGTCCATTGGTTTGAAATAAGTTCGCTTACCTTTTGAGTCATGAAGATCTCCGTACGTCAGATTTGGTGCCTTTTGGAGCTCATTTACTTTTTCAAATTGTCTGCCCAAACCATTTGGTTTTAATCGGGCATCAGCTACACGTTTTTGAAGGACAAATTTCAAAGAATCGACTACCCCTTTATACCCAACTTTGGATGCTAAATTGATCAATTCTTGTTTATCCCTCTGGTGGTCGTATAGCTCGAATCCTAATTCCCCATTTTCACCCCATGAGGTTAAGCGATACCTCTTTGTTTTTATGGAATATCCGTTTCTCCATCGGGTTAATGCGCTTTCTCGTATATCTGATGTTTGATTGTCTATGATTGGTTTTAAGCTTTTCCCAACGACGTGATTTGGGACATCGATATTTGCTAAATCCATAATCGTTGGATAAATATCAATCAATTCGACTGGGCTGTTTGATCTTGCTGAAAAACTTTCATTGCTGGGAATAGAAATAATTAGTGGTACCCGAGTGGCGTTTTCAAACAATGTCTGTTTTTGCCAATGTCCATGCTCCCCTAGGTGATAACCATGGTCGGAGGTAAAGACGACGATTGTATTTTCTAGTAATCCGCTTTCTTTAAGTTTATTTAAGATACGGCCAACTTGAGCATCTATAAAAGAAATTGAGGCGTAATAAGCTTCTTTTATTTCTTTGGCAAGATCCTCTTCAAGATGCAATTGATTCTTTTTTGCTCGGATTGATTTTGCGGCGGGCGGGGGGATGCTTTTTAGATATTCATCAGTACTAATGGGAATAGCTATGGATGATCTTTCGTATTGGTCAAAATATTTTTGTGGAGCAACAAAAGGAGTGTGCGGTCTATAAAAGCCTACAGCTAAAAAAAAAGGTTGTCCATTTTTGGAAAACTGATCCAAATATTCAATCGCTTCAGAGGCTACAATGCCGTCTGTGTATTCCTCGTCTGCTCCACTAGCCGCTAACCAGCTCAATGTTCCCCCATATCTTCTCGGTGATAAGGTGTTGATCTTATATTCTTCTATTTTATCTCTACCATAAGGATTAACAGTTTGGTCCCAACTATGAGGATCGTCTGTTCCTGAGGTTCCAATAGCGCTTGGATTGTCATAATGAAATATTTTACCGATTCTAATGGATTGGTATCCTTGTTGGCGGAACCGCTGACCCATTGTAATTGCATCGGGGATTGAGTTTCTAATGTACATGTTATTTCGGGTCATTTTGGTTTGATCCGTATACATTCCTGTCATAAATGAAGCTCGAGATGGGCCACATAAAGGGTATTGATTATGAGCGTTTTCGAATAGGACACCTTGTCTAGACAGCTCATCAATGTGCGGCGTTTTGATGATGGAGTTTCCATAGGCACCGATGTCACAATTCAAATCATCAGCTATAATAAAAATAACATTGGGTTTTGCGTTGTCTTGTATGCTGCATTTATGACTTAATGTATCTTTTTTTTTTTATCTCATCATCATGACAAGCGACGAATGAACAAATAATTATTACGGCAAATATTATTCGCGAATACAAA
>CAJWCX010000029.1 GCA_913031405.1 uncultured Flavobacteriales bacterium
TAAACATTAATAAAATGAAAATTGCTAAAATTATTATTGCAGCCACTTTATTTATATCTACAATTTGTGTTGAGGGAATTTCTTTTGCTCAAAAAAGCTCTTGGTCAGCTGATGTTACTCACTCGAACATGGGATTTAAGGCCCTTCATAAAGGGGTGGCATACACTGTAGGAGAGTTTAGAGATTTTGACCTTTCTATTAAAACCAAAGCTGATGGGTTTTCGGATGCAGAAATTGAACTAACCATTGATGCGGCCTCAATCAATACAGCGAATTCGTCAAGGGATAATCATCTACGTGAGTACTTTGAGACCGAGCAATATCCCAATATTACATTTAAGACAAATAGTGTTACTCAAACAAGCGAAAATATGTATGCCTTAATAGGCGTGTTTACAATGCACGGTGTTTCAAAGGAAATTGAGGTTCAAATGAAACATATAGGGACCACGCAGTCTCGAGGAAAAGAAATAGCAGGGCTTTATTTCACCGCCATAGTTAACAGAATGGATCATGGTGTAGGTCTAGATCTCTCCTCAGTTGCACCGGAGGTACAATTGCACGCCGATATTGAAATAATAAAAAAGTAGAAAAATGAAAAAACTAGGAATAATCGCATTAACGTTTTTTGTAGGATTTGCATTAAAGGCCCAAGAAAAAAGCGAAGTAGATAGTTATAAAATCGCCTTTTACAGTAAAGACGCAACTGGTGTTTTTAAGGAAATGAGTGGCACGGTAGAGTCTAATATATCGGATATAGCGGCAAATATTAAGGTGGCGGATGAAGACCCAACGGAATTAGAGCTGTCCTTTAATTTGAAAATAAATGTAGGGTCTATTAATACAGGAAATGGTGTTCAAAATAAACATGCTAAAAGTTCCGAGTGGTTCCATGCTGAAAAATATCCAACGATCGATTTTGTCTCGTCTCGCGTATACAAATCTGAAAAAGGCATTTTTGCCGATGGCTCTTTGACTCTTCATGGTGTCACCAAAAAGGTTTCGATTCCAATTTCAATGAAGGTATCAGAAGAAAAGACCATTTACAAGGCGGAATTTTCAGTAAACCGAATGGACTTTAAATTAGGGCCAGACAGTAAGGTGTCGAGAAACATTAAAATTATTGCTGGAATTGCGGTGAAAAAATAAAAAACATGCTAAAGAAATACCTATATTTTCCTCTAAGTGCAGGTGTTTTTGGCGCCCTCGTTACCATACTCTATTCCTTTGCTTATGAAAGTGCCTGGAAAATTGAAGGGGAGCAATTGGAATCTTTAAGAGAGGCCATTCCTGTGTGGCATTTGATTTTGGCTCCAACTCTTGCTTGTTTTGTTGCTGCCGCAGGCTATTTTACGTTAAAGAATTACCTGCCAAAGTCAGGTCCTTTTCTTTTCTATTTTTTCTTTTCTTCGGTTTCTATTTTCACCTCTTTTGCTATTTTTACCGTCTATGGACTCCATGAAGAAGTCCAATATATTGTAGCCGGTTATTCTATGCCCATGCATTTTTTCCCTTTTTTGAGCTGGGTAACTTTTAAGTCCTTGTTTTTTCAAGATTAAAAATAAAGGCCAATAAATACAACGAATTTTCTGTTTTCACGTTATTATATACAAAGTATATAATTAAATTGGGTAAAAACTTACTCTATATCGTCTTTTTATTTTCTTTTGGGAGTGGTTATTCTCAATTGGTAACGGGTACTGCAATGGCCCCAAACGCACTTGTTCAAAACATTCTTCTTGGTCAAGGAGTTACCGTGTCAAATGTATTATACAACGGAAGCCCTTCTGCTATAGGTTCTTTTCAAGCCGCCAATACTAGTCTTGGAATAGATGAAGGAATTATTCTCACAACCGGGACCGTTATAGACAATGGAAGCGGACCTCAAGGGCCCAACAATCAGGCGGGTGCAGGAATGGATAACAACCTTGGAGGATCAGCTCTTCTGTCTGGCCTTATCGGGGGCACACAAACCTATAATGCGGCGATTTTGGAATTTGATTTTATTCCATATTCGGATACGGTGCGGTTCAAATATGTTTTTGGTTCCGATGAGTACCCGGAATTTGCACCTCCCAATAGTTCTACCTTCAATGATGTTTTTGGTTTCTTTATTTCTGGACCGGGCATCACAGGAATACAGAATATTGCCCAACTTCCAAATGGTGGTGGTGTTGTTTCCATTAATAATGTAAATCAAGCCACAAACTCTCAGTACTACAACTCTAATGGTGATGGAACTATGAGCCCATACAGCACTGATGCCTTTTATATTCAATACGATGGATTTACTAATGTTTTAGAGGCTGTATCTCAGGTCCAATGTGGACAGACCTATCATCTCGTTATTGCTATTGCTGATGTAGGTGATGGTGAGTGGGATTCGGGGATTTTTTTAGAGGCAAACAGCTTAACCTCTCTAACACCTGTTGACATTTCATACGAGCTTTCAGCTGAGGTTTATGCTGAAGACAATTGGATGGCTGAAGGATGCGTTACTGCTGAAATCACTTTACAACGAGAGGGTAATTTGAGCAATCCACTTACCGTTCCTATCGAGCTTTCTGGTTCTGCAACCTCAGGCTCTGATTATACTGGCGTTCCTCCTTCTATTACCTTTAACCCTGGTCAGTCCCAGGTTTCGTTTACCATTGATGTCATACTTGATGGATTGACAGAGGGCCAAGAAAATATTTTGTTAGATTTTCCTTTGTCTGACCCTTGTGGGAATATTACACCTGTCACAATAGAGCTTTTTATTCAGGACCTTGAGGAGGTTGCTATTGAAATAAACAATCCTGAAGTTGGCTGTCCGGGAGAGAATATTGTTTTAACCGCCACAGCATCAGGAGGGGTGCCACCATACAACTATTTATGGAGCGATAATTCCACACAGAATAGCATTAGTATATCTCCATCATCAACCGGAGAATATTATGTAGAGGTTACAGACAATTGTTTAAATCAAACAGCGTATGATACCGTTGTGGTTACTGTTCCTGAATATGAACCCATTACCCTATCTACTACTCCAGATATTGTGGTTGAATGTCCAAATATAGGACAGTACCTCAATACAGTAGCTCAGGGGGGAACAGGGAATTACCAATACACATGGACAAACCAGGCGGGAGAACCACTTTCCACTTTGGATTCAGTTTTTATTTCTCCAATGTCCACTACGTTTTTTGTGATTAGTATAACTGATGAATGTGGAACCTTTGCAACAGATACTATTTTCTATGAAGTTACAAGTCCACCACTAGAGGTCACAACGACTCCAACTGTTTATTTGTGTCCAGGTGAGTCTACCTTAATCTCAGCACAGGCATCTGGAGGATTAGGGTCCTATTCATATTATTGGCCTCATAACGGTGAAACATCAAATCAGGTTTGGGTAAGCCCCTTCTCTACATCAAATTATCAGGTTGAGGTTTCTGATGATTGCGGAACGTATAGTGTATACGCCTCCATACAGGTAGTCGTGGTAAAACCAGTTGCCAATTTTACTATTATTAGTGATCCTGTAACCGAAAACCTCCCCGTTTCTTTTCAAAACCTCACAACAAATGGTTACTCATACCAATGGTTTTTTGGTGACGGCGGTTATTCCGAGCAGGTGCATGCCACCCATACCTACGATGCTCCAGGTATCTATCAGGTCACTCTAGTTGCAGCTGATTCAAAGGGGTGTGTAGACAGTACCACAATCCCTGTCCAGATTTTCAGAGAGTTCTACATCTATATACCAAATGCTTTTATACCAAATGGGGATCGTTTCAATGAGGTTTTTGCAGGAAGCTTCGTTGGTGTTAAGGACATAGAAATAGAAATATTCAATCGATGGGGACAGCTTGTCTATACCTCTAAAGACCTTAACTTTGAATGGGATGGGACATTTAGGGGCCAAAAAGTACAAACTGGCACCTATGTTTGGAAGCTGTCTTATGTTCCCGAGGATCGTTTTGATCGGGAGGTATATACAGGACATGTAACGGTTCTTGAGTAATACTTTACAGATAGCCGAGATGGTATAAAGCCAAAATATCCATAGTGATAGCAACGCCAAAATGTAACGCAATTCCTGTAAATATAGACCCCTTTCTGAGGCTTAGGTAACCTAGAATCAGTCCTGCGAAAATTGCACCAATAGTTTCTAAAAAAGGTTTTTGAAAATGAATCATGCAGTACGGGATAACCATAAATAAGACACTGTAATCTCCCACGTCTTCTTTCAGTCCATGTACCATAAATCCCCTAAAGAAAAACTCGAGTGAAACAAACTGCAAAAAGTAAAAAAGCTCCCAAATGACAAGGTTGGGCCATATATCTGAAACATCCGCAGGTCTGTAGAAAGGATATTTCATCAAAAAAGAATCTTGCGTGGATACGAAATAAACAAGTGGGAGCATAAAGCAAAAGAAACCTAAGAATATTTTGAGGTCTTTTCTAAAGCTGTTTGATTTTCTCCAGCCAAATTCTGAACCTGGTTTTTTGAGTATAAACTTAATTACCATAAGAGGAATGATTAAGTAGAACAGAATTCTGCAGAGCGTCCAATAGATCAAGTCAAATAGCTGTTGGTCTTGAGCTTCGTTGCGAAAGGTTAACAATTGCTCAGCCGAAGAGGTCAGGTGAAGAAGATCAAGAAGCCCTATGAATTCACGAAAAGGAGTGAGGTACCGAATAAACACTAAGGAAAGAGCCCCAATTATGAGAACAATAAAAGATTTTCGGCTTATTTTGGGTGATTCGAATAAGGATCGAATATTAGAAAGTAGTTTTTGAATTGGTTTACCTATGATACTATTCATTAGAAATGATCTCATACAGCTCGTTGAGATTGGGAGAAATGATGATCTCAATTCTTCTGTTTTTTGCTTTTTCAGTATCTGATATAGGGAAAAACTCTCCTCTTCCGGCAGCCATCAATTGAGTTGGATCTACTTGCGAATTTGCAAGAATAATTTCTACTACGGCCGTTGACCTCAGTACCGAAAGCTCCCAATTGTTTTTTGGAGAAGTAGTTCTTTTTAATTTGTCCGAGTCAGTGTGTCCTTCTACAATAATTTCAAGGTCTTTTTCTGTTTCTAAAACCTGGCTCAGCTGAATCAGTGCATTAACACCATCTTCCTGCACAGTTGTGCTTCCAGAGCTAAACAATAGCTTCTCTTCAAGGCTTACATAGATTCGGCCATTTTTTTGTTCTATGGTGAGTCCTTGACCCTCAAATCCTTTTAAAGCCTTTGCCACACGTTCTTTCAGAAAACGGATACCGTCTTCTTTTTTTCTAAGCATTTCCTCTAACTCATTGACCCTTTTCTCTCTCTCTGAAAGTAAGATTTCTTTTTCTTTAAGTTCTTCTTCAAGGCCCAGAAGCATGTCTTCTTTTTCTTGAAGATCTAAGTTTTTGACTTTTAATTCGGCTTGTAAAGCAGCAGTTTCTTTAGCGCTTAGGTTTTTCAGATTCTTGAACGAGTTTTCCAATTCTGCAGATTGTCTTTTTATGATATTATATTCTCGGTTTAGCAGTCTAAAACTTTCCCCTAAAAGAGCGGTATCTTTTTTAATCGCCATCAATTCTTTATTGGTCAGATCAAATTTCATTTCCAATTCTTTGGAGAGGCTTTCATAATCAAGGCTCATTTTTTTATACTTTGCAAGTTCTTCCGAACATGTTTTTTCTTTTTCCAAAAGTTCATTATACTTTTTTGACGGTACACAAGAAGAGGCAAAAATCAAAAAGGTTAAACAGAGGCTACAGAGCTTAAAATATTTCATAATCATTGGGCTTTTAACAAATTTCATATTTAATTGTATTTCTTGATTAAAAGAGCCGTTTATTTTTGAACATGGCTCCCTTCATAAAGTTGATAAATTGGTTGTTTATGTCTCGATTTAGGACGAGATTCATAAATTTGCACCCTAATAAATCAAAATGGCAAAAAAAAACATCAGTAAATCCTTGCAGACCGCAATAATAAATTTGAGGTCAGGAGATCAAAAAAGAATGGACCAGGGGATCAGGGTCATTTCCTCAAAGGGACATGTTGGAATTATAAAACCCTTATTAGATTTACTGATGAACTCAAAAGATTCTGGACTTCATAGAAGAATTGGAGAGTTGTTATCGAATATACAAGACAAAGATGCTTGTGGTATTATTATGGGCTTTGTTCATGATGGAAAATATAAAGACATACGCACAGAAATCCTCAATTCAATTTGGCGCAGTAAGTTAGACTACAGTGCTTATATTTCTGATTTTGTATCCATAGCGGTAGCGGGAGACTTGATTCAGTCTATTGAATGCCTCACGGCAATAGAGAACATGACAGGCCCTTTTCAGGAGCACGATTTGCTTGAAGCACAGCTTTTTTTAAAGGAGTATCATCTCGAAAGGAAAGAGGCGAGTGATCAGAAAAATGAAATTATTTCGGAGATCGCATTGTTTATAAAGGACCAAAATGATGGTGTTGATGCAGACCTACTTATAGAGTAGCTGAATCAATTTTCATACTTTTGTTTAAACAAGACTTACGACATGTTGCAATCAATGACTGGGTTTGGGAAGAGTAGTGCTATTTTTGAATCCAGAAAAGTATCAGTAGAGATTAGAGCTTTAAACAGCAAGGGCCTCGACTTGGGTATGAAAATACCACCGGTTTATAAGGTAATAGAACCTCTTCTAAGAAAAACGGTTTCGAATGAATTGCATCGGGGCAAAATAGAATTCTCAATCTACATTGAAAGCGAAAAGACCGAAAAATCAGGCCTGATCAATCGGGATTTGGCTTCGCGTTATTATAAAGAGTTTAAATCCTTGAATGAGAGTTGGGGTGAAAAGCCCTCTGACTATCTTGGCTTAGTGTTAAAAATGCCAGAGGTATTAAATAATGAGGTTAATGAAATTGACCAAAAAGAAATTGATGCCATATTATCTTTAGTAAAGGAAGCATGTAAAATGGTCAATTCTTTTAGAAAAAAAGAGGGGCGGGATTTGCGAAGTGATTTTTTAATTCGGATCAATGAAATTCGCTCGCTCATGAAAGAAATTATTCCATTTGAAGAAGAGAGAATTGAAGCTACAAGAGAAAGGCTTATAAAGGGGCTAAGTGAATTTGATAGTGAAAAAGTAGACAATAACAGGTTTGAGCAGGAGCTGATTTTTTATATTGAAAAGTTAGACATCTCTGAAGAAAAGATGAGGCTTTCAAACCACTTGATTTATTTCGAGGAGACACTAGACATTGCGAATTCGGGAAAAAAACTGGGATTCATCGCTCAAGAAATGGGCCGAGAAATCAATACCATTGGAAGTAAGTGCAATCATTCTGAAATGCAACGAAGAGTTGTTTTAATGAAAGACAATTTAGAAAAGATTAAAGAACAAGTTTTAAATACGCTTTGATGTTTTGAATCAGAAAAACGAAATAGACGGAAAGGTGATTATATTTTCGGCTCCTTCTGGAGCAGGTAAAACTACTATTGTTAGATCTTTGCTTAAAAGCATTTCTGCTTTGTCTTTTTCCATCTCAGCTTGTAGTCGAGAACCTCGACCTAACGAAATCAATGGAAAAGACTACTTTTTTATTGGTGTTGAGGGCTTCAGGGAGCGAATCAAAAAAGACGATTTTTTAGAATGGGAAGAGGTATACACGGATCACTACTACGGAACCCTAAATTCAGAATTAACACGAATTTGGTCAGAATCAAAAACTGTCGTTTTCGATGTTGATGTTGAAGGAGGAATTACAATTAAAAAGAAGCTTAAAGAAGCGGCGCTATCCATATTTATAATGCCCCCAAGTATAGAGGAGCTTGAAAAAAGATTGAGGAGTAGAAAGACAGAGACAGAGGAGAAAATAATGCAAAGGATATCAAAAGCAGCATTAGAGATGAGTCAATCTAATGCCTTCGATATTGTGATTGAAAATGACAATTTGGAAAAGGCAATTGGTGAGGCGAGAGTATTGGTTGAAAAATTCATAAAAACATGAAAGTGGGATTGTATTTTGGGACCTTCAATCCTATCCATGTAGGACACATGATTATTGCCAATTATATGGCTGATCATACTGACCTTGACGAAGTGTGGCTTGTGGTTACACCACAAAACCCATTAAAATTAAAACACACACTATTAAAAGATAGTCACAGGTTAGCACTTGTTCGTGAGGCAGTTTATGATAACAACAAACTAAAGGCCTGCGATATTGAATTTGGCATGTCTAAGCCCAACTATACTTCTCACACACTTGTGCACCTAATGGAAAAGCACCCAGAACATGAGTTTTCCTTAATTATGGGAGAGGACAATTTGCGCACTTTTCACAAGTGGTTCAACCATGAAATTATTCTTAAAAAGCATAATATCTACGTTTATCCTAGGGTTTTAACGCCACAGGAAAAGTTGGATCAAGATGGTTATGACATTGACCGAGCACAAGCACTGAAGACAGAAAAAAGAATAGTTTTTTGCAATGAGGCTCCGGTAATGAAGGTGTCTTCTAGCTTTATCAGAAAAGCCATTAAAAGTAAAAAAGATGTTCGTTATTTACTTACTGAAACAGTATTTAAATATGTGGATGAGATGAATTTCTACAAATAAAAAAGGGGACCTCGGTCCCCTTATAACAATATTATTTGAACCTATTTATTCCTTGATAAACTTAATGGTTTCAGTTCCAAATTTGTGAGCTACTTTTACAAAG
>CAJWCX010000030.1 GCA_913031405.1 uncultured Flavobacteriales bacterium
CATATATGGATTTAATGGTAAAAAACAGTCGATTTCTAATGGACTAGATGGCCAAATCAATCTTTCACATCTTCGACCCGGAGTTTATTTACTTAAAATAAGATTCGAAAAAGAAGATGTTTTTATTGCACGATTTATAAAATCGTAAAGAGTATTGTCTATTTACCATTTAATGCTGACATGGTCATAGCTAGTCCAATAGTAGAAAATGATTTAATAAAATCAACTGACTTATTGATTCTTTCAGGCAGTAACTTGGACTCCTCATCAGACCACTTTCCTAAAACAAAATCTGATTGACCTCCCTTGGAAAACTGGCTACCAACGCCAAAACGCAAACGACTGTATGATGGTGTTTGTAATACCTGCTGTATATCCTTCAACCCATTATGGCCTCCATCACTACCTTTTCCTTTCAGTCTGAGTTTACCGAATGGTAATGCAATATCATCACTAATGATTAACAAACGATCAATGGGTATTTTTTCTTTTTGAAGCCAATATTGAACAGCTTTACCGGATAAATTCATGTAAGTTGTTGGCTTGATGAGAGTCAAATTTCTACCCTTAAATTTAAGCTCAGCTTTTTCAGATAGACGATCGGCTTTAAACTCCACTTCTTTTTCTTTAGCGAACGCATCTACGATATCAAAACCAATATTGTGGCGGGTTCCCGCATATTTTTCTCCAGGGTTTCCTAATCCAACAACTAAATATTTCATTTTATTTCATTTACCAATGTGGACAGGCATCACAAGTATTTACCGGTCTTAAATAGAATAACCAACCCGCAACAATGTGGTATTCAAGAAAAGCAAAACGATGACTTGCTACTGCATTGTAATCACTAGGCCTCGTTCTCACGTTATTCTGAAGCATGTATCCTGCACTCGCACCAGGTTGAATATAAAAATGTTTAAATAACTCCAATCGCAAATCAATATGAGTTGAGGCGCCCAATCCCGAAAGAGAGGCAGTTCGTCTAGTTTTTTGACCTGCAAAAGTAAAATTATTAACCGATAAAATAGGACCTGCTCCCACACCCAATAAGGAGGAAAAAGCAAACCAGGCACTATTTTTTTCTCGGTACCATTGATCTATTCTTGTTAATTCTGCACGTATATAATTCAATCCATCAGTGTTTTCGTAATGAAAGCTTTCTTCCTCCGTAGTGATGGATTCATTCGTGTAATATCCGGACCAATTAGTTGTATTATCAACACCTGGATTAATCTGACCTGAAAGCGTGTAGGGTATGTTGTCCTTGAGTACATATTTTAAATGATCATAACCAAGTGAAACCGCCCAATTATTTTTGAACACATAACCAATTCTTAATTTAAATTGAGGTGCCGTAAATTTCTTGATATTAAAATAATTATCTAACGAAAAAGGTTCCGGACGGTCTTGTGCTTCACAACCACCAATAGTGAAATCATAACCAGCACCTCTAAAGTTAATGTCGCTTCGGCTGTAATAACTCCGATTGTATCCCCAATGCGCAAAGATAGCACCTTTAGCATAAGATTTTTTGGGCTTAGGTCTATTGTATCTCTGGGCATTCGTGATAAACAACCCCATTATAAATAAAGAAACAAGAATCATTCTGATCATCTTGACATTAATTTTATCCATTCTCGTTGGTTTAGAATTCTTTCCAAAACAAAATGGCGTGCTTTATTCTCATCATGCCACTCAACTAGGCCGAGACCCTTTCCAAAATATAGACTCACATTGCCGGTTTTGGGTTGGCTCTCCATTTTTGAGCTCACATCCATATTGGTAATACGAATGACCTCATTAAGTTTCATACATCTAGTTTTTTGATTCATGATTGTTCTGTCTTCAAATGCATTGATTTTTCGAAAACTTTCATAAAATAAGACGGTTGAGTCCGTTAGCCCAGAAAACTTTGAAGCAAAGTAGATGTCTGATGTGTCTTTTGGAAAAAGTTCGTTTTGATAAATTAATGCTTTTTCATTCTTCCCGAACCGATCCACAACCATGTGGTCCATAACACAAAGTGAATCTAGACTGTAATTATATGCTTCTGTAAGCCTTCTTCCATCTGCATATTTTTCAACTATGACATGTGTCCCAAAGGCATCCCTTATGCCGTATACCCGATGAAACTGTTCACGCATACCGTGCACAATATCACGATATTGATATATCCTTGGAATGGTATCATATGGATAAAAAAAAGACTCTTTTATGTCTGGTGAGGCTTGATTTTTTGATGTTACATTTTTAATTTTATTCTCTTTACAGGAGAAAAAAATTGATAGTAACAAAGCGGATACGGCTAAGGTTCTCATTTTGTCATTTTTAAAAAAGATACTTCTTTTTCAGTCAAATGTCGAAACATTCCTCTTGGCAAATCTTTTTTTGTAAGACCAGCATATCTCACACGATCCAATTTAACAATAGTAAATCCCATTGCCTCAAAAAGTCTATTTATAATTCTTGTTTTACCAGAAGTTAATTCAATGCCAATCTCTCTTGAGGAGCCCCCTGATACATGCTCAGCATTAGTAACCTTGGTTCTCCCATCGTCTAAGTCGACTCCACTCATGAGCTTATTTAAATGAATTGAAGATACCGGCTTATTGAGTTCAACATGATAAAGCTTCTGGGATTGATGCCTAGGATGGTTGAGCTTCTTTATCAAATCGCTATCATTTGTTAAAAGTATAAGCCCCGTTGACTCTCTATCAATTCTATCCACTGGAAAAACCATTTCTCGACAGGCTTTTTGAATTAAGCTTAATATCGTTTTTCTTCCTTTGGGGTCGTCTAGCTTTGTTCCATAACCTTTGGGTTTATTTAGTAGAACATATCTTTTATGATAGGACTTTATGGTTTCTCCATCGTATTTGATTTCGTCATCAAGCTTAACTTTATATCCAAGCTCAGTCATTACCTTCCCATTCACCATAATAACACCTGCAGCAATCAAAACATCCGCTTCACGTCTTGAGCATATTCCTGCATTAGACAAAAACTTATTCAATCGAACCTCATCATTGAAAGAGGGCAAAGGGTCACCCTTCTTTTTCTTCTGACGGTATTCAATATACTTCCTTTTGTCCCTTTTAGATACTTTTTTATCTGACTTTGGGTCTCTTCTCTCTGCTGACATAATCAAGTTGGATTGAAACTAAGAATCAAAGATAGGCAAATTACCAGGTGTTTTCTACATTTCGTATTGACTATTCAGTTTTAAGAATTTGAATGTCAGAAATCAATTTATCTACCTCTTTTGGGCTGGTACCGTCGTAATAACCTCGAATTCTTCTTTGCGCATCTATCAAAACGAAATTATTGGTGTGAATAAAATCTCCTCCCGCATAGTCAAGATTCTCGGCCTCGGCGGGTTTCAATAAAAAAAATGATTGCCTTGCAAGGTCATATAAATCAGCCCTATCACCCGTGAAAAAATGCCACTTTCCGTCGATAGCATTGTGTTCAACTGCATATTTCTTTAAAGCTTCAATTGTATCATTTTCTGGGTCAACGGTAAAGCTCATAATTTTAACCGATTCGTCATCTTTATATGCACCTTGAACTCGCTTTAATTGTGAGTTCATTGTTGGACAAATTCCCATACAGGTGGCAAAAAAATACTCAACCACCCATATTCCCCCTATTATCTCGCACGATTTGATGTAATTTCCATTTTGATTATAGAATTCAAAATCTTTTATCCGGTGATCTCTACATTTATTCCTTATTTCAGGCGCGACAACATCCTGTAAAAGATCACAAGGACTAATAATAGGTAATTTCTTTTTTATCGGCTTAGTGTTATAGTAATAAGCGATGGGCACACATACCAACAACAAAACCACCAAAAATAAAATTCTTTTCATCGCAATAATTTTATCTGAAGTGTCTCGATAATCTTCTCTTGTCTTTCTATAAAGGTTCCTTTTAAAACAACATAGTCAAATCCTTGTTCAATTAAGGTTTCTTCATATTTTACAAACAACCTGTCCCGATCCAAAGGATTTTCCCTAAGAGGGTCAACTTCCCAAGGAATATCCGGCTTGCAAAGAAAGTAAAAATCTAGTTTTTGCCGCTCCAATAATTCCAAAATTAGATCAGAGCAATAGTTGTATTTTTCTTCATGCCACAACTTCATAACTAACATTTCCGTATCAATAGCCAAATTTCCAGATGCTTGATTCCTTCTAAACTGTTCTATCGCTATTTTATTTAGGTCTTCGCGATTATAATCTGTCTTTTGGGAAAGGTATTCTCGAGCATATTCTTCGACAAAATCAAAAGAAAGGTGCTCAGACAACCATTTCGACATTGTCGTTTTTCCAGAAGACTCTGGTCCCGTAAAAGCTATCTTGACGCCGTTCATTTTCGCTGTAATGTTTTTTGCCACTGAATGTATCCGTATATCGAGATTACCAAATAAACGCCATATAGAAAAACAGTCGTTTTAAGATTCTGTTGATAAAATAAAACAATGGCTAAGACATTAACTCCCCACCAGTAATACCAATTTTCAATACACCTTAAAATAGTTAATGCCGTAGCAACAAGACTAAAAACAGTAACAAAAGAATCAAGAAGAGCAGATTCTTGGGTTGTATAACTCAAAAGATAAAATGAAATGAATACGCATGACAACGCTGCCAGAATAACCCAAATATTTTGTTGAATAGATAGATGAAAAGTTTCAGACCCTTTGTTATCCTTTAGTTCTGCCCAACTCCAAAACCCCAAAAAACTGGTAAAAACATAAATGAGCTGAAGGATAGATTGAAAATAAAGAGAAGATTGGAAACAAATATAGGTATAGGCTGCTGCACTAAACATACCAAACAACCATCCCAAACGAATCAGTTTCGAAATCAATATCAAGTATAGCATACCTGAAAAAACAGCGAAGTATTCTAAATAATCAATCAACACGCTAATACATCAACTGTTTTTTTGAAGATTTTTTCCATCCTGATTGACTGGCATAGTCTACAAAATAAACTTTTAGATCTGCCTGACTCGCATAATCTACAAAGTAGACTTTTTTATCGGCTTGACTCGCGTAATTTACAAAATACCATTTTCCATTGTTTTTTCCTGCCTGACTCGAGTAATCAACCTTATAAACCTTCAGATCCGCCTGACTTTCGTATTCAACAACAAAAACTTTGACATCGGCTTGGCTTTGATAATCAACGGAAAAAATCTTTTGAGATTCAGCTTTATTGACTATGAGAATGGCAACAAAAATTAATAAGTACTTTTTCATGGTTCTAAGGTATTTAAAATTATACGATGAATGTTTATTCGAATAGCTCCTGATATTCTGGGTAAAGTTTTGAAAACTCATCCAAATAAATAAAAGGAAGGTATTTACATTTTTCCCAAACCAATTTATGAAATTGATCAGGGGGGTGTTGTGCATCTTTATTATTCGGTTTTGACAACTCAATACAAACTCCTATGGTTCCAGTTTTAGCACGGACATAATTTTCAAGTCCTGCGGCATAATCCTTAGGATTTTCAGATACTCTTGCCATGAGCAAACCACACTCTTTTGACACCCTTGTGTTCAGCTTTGTGTCAAGACCTTTAAATTTGGCGTGAGTCCCTCGGTCGGCCCAAAACAAAATGTCTCCTTTGGTGTGAAAAGACAAAGTAATAAAGGGATGTATCGAATCAATTAAGTTTTGAATAAGCCTAGCTTCCACCGCCTCTCCAGGGAAGTCTCCCTTATGACCCTGTGAGGCAGGATTCTCCTCAAACAAACGACCATGCTTTAAATGAAAGTTTCCATCATCAAAATTGTTGTTTAAATCAATTCCTTTACCGTTAGCCTTCCAATCTGAAAACGGACCGATTCTCTTTATTTTATTAATGGCAGCTCTATGCTCCTCTATTCCTTTCCAGTCCTCCTGCGCAATCTTAAGTCCATCAGGATTCGCTAAAGGAACAATATAAAAAACATATTCGTCCAAAAACCTAGATGCGTCCTTGTAAATGCAATTACTGTTATTCAAAGAAAGTAAGAATTGATTGGTGAATTTCATTACAAATTTCGAGCTAAAGAATTCTCTAGCATGAAGATTCCCCACAAGTAAAACGGGTTTTTTCATGTTGTTCCCTGCTTTGTTTTCGATGGTCATAATGGGTATGGCCTGGCCGAATTCTGAACGCCCCAGAATATCGACTGTTAAAAGGTCACTGTAGGTGTACATAAGACTCACAATGTCATCGTAAATCATAGAAACAGAATACATTGAAGAGTCCTCAACAAAATCTTTACAAGATTGAGACAACAATCCAAAAGAAGAGGATATCAATAATAATGAAACTTGAATTTTACGAAACATTTCTGAACTATGTTGTTAATTGTATATTTTTGATTTCTATTCTAGATATCAAAGATAATGACAAAAAATGCGCCACTATGCGAAATACTAAATATTGAGTTCCCTGTTATTATGGCTCCGATGTTTTTAGTATCGAACGAAGAAATGATTATTGAAGCTCTCAAAAATGGTATCACAGGCGCTATTCCTGCACTAAATTATAGGACCGTTAAAGAGCTTCGACAGGCGATTAGAAAAATAAAAAAAGCAGTTGATGGCCCTTTTGGTATTAACCTCATTGTGAACAAATCTAACTTTTTATACAAGGAACAACTGAGGGTTTGTTGCGAAGAAAAAATATCCTTCTTTATTACCTCTCTGGGGTCTCCAGAAGAAACCATAAAAATGTCAAAGCAACATGGAGTCAAAGTATTTTGTGATGTTGTTGATGTGAATTATGCCAAAAAGGTTGAGGCCCTTGGAGCTGACGGGATTATTGCTGTGAATAAAGAGGCAGGAGGACATGCTGGGCCGACCTCGTTTCAGGAACTTATTCCCGCTCTAAAAAAAGCTTGCTCAATACCAATCCTTTCTGCCGGAGGAATTGGTGATGGTAAGGGAATAAAAGACATGATTGACCTCGGTGCTGATGGGGTGTCTATGGGAAGTGTTTTTATTGCTACAAAAGAGGCCCCCGTTTCACAAGAATATAAGGACGCATGTGTAAATTATGGAGCTAAAGATATTGTTTTTACAACCAAACTTTCTGGAACACCATGCACAGTCATCAATACGCCATATGTTCAAAAAATAGGTACATCTCAAAACTTTCTTGAAGGTCTATTGAACAAAAATAAAAGATTAAAAAAATGGTTTAAAGCAATCACGTTCATGAGAGGTATGAAAAGCCTTCAAAAAGCCGCATTTTCTACCACCTATAAAACCGTTTGGTGTGCAGGGCCCTCAATTGAATATGTCAATGAAATAAAATCCATTAAAGAAGTTGTCGATGGACTCAAGAAAGGGTTTCATGGGGCAAGCTAATTCTTATCGTTGTCCCAACGCCCATCTTGGATTTAAGAACAAATACTTTTCCCTTGTGATGTTCACAAATGATTCTTTTTACCAAGGCTAAACCTAATCCCCATCCTCTTTTCTTCGTCGAATACCCTGGTTCGAAAATGGCTTTTTGATCGTTTGATAAAATCCCCTTCCCTGTATCTGTGATATCGATGTGAACATGCGCTTTATCTTCCGAAACCAATAAACTGAGTCGACCAACACCACTCATGGCATCAACGGAATTCTTACATAAATTTTCAATCACCCAATCCATTAAAGATTGATTGTGTGGCACTTTTATTTTAGGATCAATATCTGCATTAAAGTTGATTTCAACTTTTTTCGATAACCTCGCTTTTAGATAAACTAAGTTTTCCTCAATCGTATCGACAATATTGTTTTCTTCAAGTTTGGCCTCAGAGCCTATTTTTGAAAAGCGATCCGTAATGCGCTCTAATCGCTGCAAATCCTTTTTCATTTCTGCAGTAATCATCGAATCAATTTTTAACTCCTCCAAATGCGCCTGCCAACCCATTAAAGATGAAAGTGGCGTGCCTAGCTGATGAGCCGTTTCTTTGGCCATACCGGCCCACACCCTTTTTTGTTCTGCTTTCCGAAAAGTAGAGAATATGAAATATCCTAACAGAATGATCAAGCCAAGAACAAAGAATTGGACATATGGAATCCATTGAAGATAAAACAACTCCCTGCTATCCGAAAAATATAAGATTTTCTTTCCAGAGCCGAAGTTAAACTCTATGGGTTTGTTTTTTTCTTGCCATTCATTTTTTAACGCCAGTAATTTACTTTTAGACCCTTGAACATTAGAGGCAACAAGTTCATTGTTTGCCTCATTCCATAAAATAACGGGTATTAAACCAGTGTTCTCTTTTATTTCTTTACTGAAAGAATTGATTAATTTTTCACTTTCCTTTTTCAGTCTCTTGAGTTCAAATGAGCTGCCATAAACAAATTGTAGATACAGGCCTTCATAATACTCAATGTTGTAAAACTGGTTACTATCTCGCCAAGCATTAGCATAAAACAAGCAAACCGAATCCTTTTGCTTATCCGTCATGGTTTTGGCGAAAAAGGCATCCATGTTTCTATATTGACTGATCTCATTATTCATAAGCAGTACGACAGGAATATCTTCATTGGACTCAATGATCGAATAAGAAAAATCAATGTCTTGATTCTGAGTGATGTCAGATTTCGTTAGAATCGTCTTTTGGGCTTTAACAACAAGGTCTATTTTCTGCTTTTCTTTTTTCTTAAGCTCC
>CAJWCX010000031.1 GCA_913031405.1 uncultured Flavobacteriales bacterium
TCATCTTCTCGTAGAGAACAATTCCTGTTGCTACACCAACGTTTAAGGATTGAATTTCTCCATGCATGGGGATTTTTGCGCGCACATCAGATAGGTTAATCAAATCTGAAGTGATACCGTTTTCTTCGGAACCCATGATTATTCCGACGGAACCTCTTAGATTGATTTCATGAAGGGGCAGAGCAGATTTTTCAGTACATGAAATCAATCTGATGCCAGATTGCTGAATATAAAAAAGCGTATTTTTAAGATCATCAGTTTTACAAACAGGTATTCTGCTTAAAGCTCCAGAAGAGGTTCTGATAGCGTCGGATGAAACCAGTGCTGAACCTTTGGAAGGAATCAATATAGCATCAACGCCTTGGCATTCAGCCGATCTTGCAATCGCACCAAAATTTCGAACATCCGTGATGCGGTCCAAAACAAGGATGCATACTTTTTGTTCTTTTTCTATCCATTGATCAACCATCTCTTCTATATTTTGATAGGCAATGGGTGTGACATATGCCACGACACCTTGGTGATTTCCAGAGGTGAGCTTGTTGAGCTTTTGAATGGGGACGTATTGGATGTTGAAGTCCTTTCCTGCCAAACTTTCTTTAAGCTCTCGAAAATGGTCTTTTTCAATTCCTTTTTGAATCAAAATCTTGTTCAGCTCCTGATCAGATTTAATGGCTTCGATTACCGGATGAATTCCAAAAATGATGTCTTTTTTTTCCTTTCTTGGATATTTGTCTCTTCTTTCTTCCATTTAAATGAATTTGTATTCAATTTCAACACTGTTTTTCAATGTGATATCCACAGGACATGAGGCGGCTACTTGTTCAATTCTTTTTAGTGTCTCTGAGTCCCATTTGTTTTCGCCAATGGAAAACTCTACAACAATTCGATCGACCTTTCTTGGTTGGGTACCCATTATTTTCTCTACATTGGCTTCGCATTGTTCAAAACGAATGTTGTTGTTTTCGCAGTAAATTCCGATAATGGTCATGGCACATGAAGCCAAAGAAGTCGCCACAAGGTCGGTAGGAGAAAATGCTTCACCTTTGCCATTGTTATCTGTCGGAGCATCAGTAATGATGGTATCACCAGACTTTAAATGTTTGCATGCCGTACGCAAGTTTCCTAAATAGCTGACTTCTGATATTTTCATTTGGTCATT
Organism: uncultured Flavobacteriales bacterium; assembly: GCA_913031405.1. Classification (GTDB taxonomy): domain Bacteria; phylum Bacteroidota; class Bacteroidia; order Flavobacteriales_D; family Crocinitomicaceae; genus UBA952. Next base: position 1,163 of record CAJWCX010000031.1, read on the forward strand.
TTGAATAGGGCGAAGTTAAACTATTTCGATGCATTACATACTATTTCATTCCAAAAATCATATGCCTACTGATTTGTTTATCTTTAGGGCTCAAAAATTATTTAACGATGAAACTATTCAATGCTTTTTGTTTTCTTTTCTTCTTTTTTTCAATTGAGGCTCAGCATGAAATGAAATACCCTGTATCACCAGATACACCAGATTGGATTCAATTGATGTATCAAGAAAATCCGAATCCTGAATCTGTTATTCAGGCTCATGACCTTTATTACAGCAATAGGGAAATGATCAAAAACGAGCATACTCAATATTATAAGAGGTGGTTACGATCCTATTCCCGTGAAAATGAATTTGATTTGAATTCGCAGTCGACAAAGCAATATATTCAAAACTCGAAGAACTTATCGCTTCAGAAAGATGAAAATTCTGAATGGTCTTGTATTGGTCCAATTGATTTTGATATTGATGCAGCAAGCAGAAGCTATGCACCTGGAGCAGCACATGTTTATACGGTTAAAAGGTGTTTGTCGAATCCCGATGTTATGTATGCTGGGACCGCTACCGCCGGAATGTGGAAGTCTATTGATGCGGGATTGACATGGAGTTTGACCACAAAAGATTTGCTCCTAAACGGAATATTCGCTTTAGAGGTTGATCACAATAATCCTGACATCGCTTTTTTCGAGAGTGGAGGAAGTGTCTATAAAACAATTGATGGTGGAGAGATTTGGTTCATTATCGGAGATGCTTCTTTTCAATCACAATCGCATAATGTTAAAGACATTGTGATGTCTCCAGAGGACTCTGATCTGATTTATTTAAGCTCAAATAATGGTTTGTACCGTACTAATGACGGTGGATCAAATTGGATTCAGATAGCTTCTGGTGAATACCAAGAAATTGAAATACACCCCGCAAATCCGAGTATCGTTTATGCTATTAAAGTTATAGGAGATTACACGGAATTTCATAAAAGTGTTGATGGTGGTATGAGTTTTACTGCTCAAACCAATGGATGGCCCAGTCCACAGCAGGCTGGTGATCATCAGCGTCGTGTTGAAATTGCCGTGACGCCTGCAGATCCAAATTTAGTTTATGCCAATGCTACTGGTTCGGCAAATGGAGGAAGTGGAACATATGGAATTTATAAGTCCTCTGATTCGGGTACATCATGGATTTTCCAATGTTGTGGAACTCAACCTGCAGGACCACCCTCGCCAACGAACATCAATATGATGGGTTGGGACAAAGATGGACAAGACGATGGAGGACAATATTATTACGATGTGGCCTTGGCTGTTGACCCTTTGAATCCACAGAAATTACATCTCGGGGGTGTGAATCATTGGATTTCTGAGGATGGAGGAGCCAATTGGACTTGTCCCGCAAAATGGTCTGAACCTGACTTAGACGGATATGTTCACGCAGACATTCACGACATTCGTTTTTTTGGAACGGAACTTTGGATTGCATGTGATGGAGGTATTTTTCATTCCATCGATGGAGGTTCTACTATTAATAAATCCATGGTTGGCATAGAAGGGACAGACTTTTGGGGATTCGGAGCAAGTCCTCAAACGAATGTCATGCTCGGTGGTTGTTATCATAATGGAACCTTGCTCATGGATAACAACACGTATATCAATGATTGGATTTGTACAGGAGGTGGCGATGGGGTTCGTGGATTTGTGAATTTTGGAAATGATAGAATCGCATATGATGATTATGAAGGACGTATCCTATCTGGAGATCGAACGATCAATATTGGTAGTTTTCAATTTGATTCTCTACCTAATTCTTCCTATATCGTGGGTGAATCTTCTACTTTGGAATGGGACCCCAGAAACAATCAGCATATCTATTTGGGTAGGGGAAATAATTTGTTGAAAACAGAAGATAATGGCTTGACTTTTGAGACCATTCATTCTTTTGATCACAGGGTCATGAATATTGAGATTTCTCGTGCAGATATTAATTATATGTATTTGACCACATGGGAAAGTTGGTGGGGCGAAAAACAAATTTGGCGAACAACCAATGGAGGAACTACATGGACAGAAATCACACCCCCGTCTTCTCTGTTAAACGGTGAGGAATGGGTACCATATGATATAGCCGTTAGTGCGAACGACCCAAATCTGGTTTGGGCAGCTCGAACATCCCAATATGGGAGTACAAACCTAGACGGCAGAATGGTTTTTAAATCCATCAATGGTGGTGACTCATGGACGAATTATACGACTGCCTCACTGAATGGAGAGGCCCCTTCAAATATTGAACATCAGAAAGGCACGGATGGAGGCGTTTATATTGGTACGAGACGTGCTGTTTATTATCGAAATAATAGTATGTCTGAATGGGCATTATTTAACAATAACCTTCCTTTGAGTACCAACTCCACCAAACTTGTCATCAAGTATAAAGATGAGCTATTGCGTAATGCAACAAATAGAAGTGTTTATGAAGTTGAGTTGTATGAAAATTCAGAACCAATGGCTCAGATTGCGGCCAATACATTCTCGGTTTCCTGTCTTGACAATCAAGTTCAATACATTGACCATTCTGTTCTTTCTTCTAATAACCCAACATGGTCTTGGTCTTTTCCTGGTGGAACACCGAGTAGTTCGACTGAACAAAATCCGATGGTCGTATATGATGCTCCGGGATATTATGATGTAAGCCTAACCGTTAGTGACGATTATGGAATCAGCACACAGACTTATACCTCTTTTATTGAGTACGAGGAAGATCTTATTCCTTTGGATGTCGAGGAGGATTTTGAATTTGGAATCACGGACTTTTGGACACAATACAATGCCAATAATTCATACGGTTGGGCACCTTATTACACTGAATTTGGACCTGATTGCGAGCCGACCAATTGTGTGATGATTAATCACTATTCCATTAATCAGGTGGATGATGAGGCCGAATTGATCACCCCAAAAATTGACTTGTCAACTGCTTTGAGTGCATCTCTTGAGTTCGATTATGCTTATACAAAATGGGGAGGCTCTTATGAGGACGGTTTCCGTATTGATATCAGTTCTGATTGTTGGGAGACCTATGACACCTTGTTTTATGCCTTTGGTGATGATTTAATTACCGTTCCCAGTAATAACAATGATTGGTATCCAGAAGATTGTTCAGATTGGTCAACTGATAATTCGATTGATTTGAATAGTTATTTAGGTCAGAATGTAGCCCTTCGTTTCGTTGGTATTAATGGATGGGGAAATAATTTTTTCATGGATAATATCAATGTAATGGGTCAGCTAAGCGGGATTTCCGATGTTGAGTCATCGCTATCCATTTATCCAAATCCTAACAAAGGTACATTTGCAGTGAGTCATTCTTTGAACAATCCTAGATTGATTGTACATTCTGCTGAAGGTCGGGTTATAATGGATAAGATAATCACTTCCAAAAAAGAATTGATTCAACTTGATGTTCAGTCTGGAGTTTACCTTTTGCATATCAGTGACGGTAAAATAAGCTACATTGAAAAGATTACGATTAAATGATTGAACAATCTGATCTAATTTATATTTACTTTTACCCAAATTAATCGAAAAAATGAAAATAATTCACCTACTATTTATTACACTCGCTTTCGGAGCGTGTGCACAAGAAAAAAGTTCCATTGAAGCAAGTACTGTTTCCTCACTTTCCTTTCGTTTGGTGGGTCCTGCACTTACGTCAGGTAGGGTATCAGATCTTGCCATACATCCCTCCAATGTCGATACTTGGTATGTTTCCACTGCATCAGGTGGCTTGTGGAAAACTCAAAACCATGGGATAACGTTTACGCCCATTTTCGATTCCTATGCTTCCTATTCAATTGGATGTGTAGAAATAGCACCTTCTAATCCCAATACTGTCTGGGTGGGCTCCGGGGAAAACAATAACCAAAGGTCAGTTTCCTATGGAGATGGGGTATATAAGTCCATAGATGGAGGTCAATCCTTTAAGAATATGGGTCTAAAAAATAGTGAGCATATTGGTAGTATTGTCATTCACCCAAGTGATGAAAATACACTTTGGGTGGCGGCCTATGGTCCATTATGGAGTAGTGGTGGTGACCGTGGTGTATACAAATCGATAGATGGTGGTAAAAACTGGAAAAAAACTTTAGAAATATCTGAAAATACGGGAGTTGCTGAGGTTCATATGGATCCTTCAAATCCGGATATTTTATATGCCTCAGCTCATCAGAGAAGAAGAAGAGAATGGACCTTTATCAGTGGGGGTCCTGAGTCTGGATTGTACAAGTCGATTGACGGTGGAGAAACTTGGGAGGAAATCAATAAAGGTCTTCCTGCCGGTTATATGGGAAGAATAGGTATGGCCATTTCACCGGCAAATCCCAATGTGGTTTATGCTATTGTTGAGGCTCGATACGGTAAAAAGGGCTTTTATAAATCTACCAACAAAGGAGGCAATTGGAGTAAACAAAGTGACTATGCCACAAGTGGTAATTATTACCAAGAAATATTTTGTGACCCCTTAGATGTTGACAAGGTCTTTTCAATGAATACGTATTTACATCATACCGAAGATGGAGGTAAAACATTTAAAAGAACAGGGGAGAAAGGTAAACACGTTGATAATCACGTGATTTGGATTGATCCAAGCAACACTGATCATTGGATTGTTGGATGCGATGGAGGTGTCTACGAAACTTATACCCATGCTAAAGAGTGGCGCTATCATGCAAATCTTCCAATCATACAGTTTTATAAGGTCACAACAGATAATGATCAACCCTTTTATAACATCTATGGAGGAACTCAGGATAATAATTCTATGGGCGGTCCATCTGGAACATTGAACGCTACGGGAATTTTGAATTCAGATTGGTTCATTACTAATGGTGGTGACGGTTTTGAATCGGCAACCGATTGGTCGAATCCCAATATTACTTATGCACAAGCCCAATACGGATGGCTTGTTCGTTACGATAAGGCATCAGGGGAGAAGGTGCCCATTCAGCCTATGCCCGGTGAAAATGAAAAGGCCTATCGTTGGAACTGGGATTCGCCTCTATTGGTTTCAAGACATGATGCATCTACCATTTATTTCGCTGCAAACAAATTATTCAAATCAACGAATAGGGGGGATGATTGGACCACAATATCACCTGATCTCTCGCGGCAATTGGATCGAAATAAGCTTCCAGTTATGGGACAAGTATGGACAATGGATGCGGTAATGAAAAATAAATCTACGACTATATATGGAAATATTGTGGCCTTAGATGAGTCTCCAATTCAGCAGGGTCTGCTTTATGCCGGCACGGACGATGGATTGATTCAGGTCACAAAAGACGACGGAAAAACATGGATAAAAATTGATGCCATTAAGGGAGTTCCTGAACAAACGAAGGTCAATATGCTTACGGCATCATTGCACGACGTGAATGAGGTGTTTGTAGCTTTTAATAGTCAGCGTGACGGTGACTTTACACCGTATTTGTTGCGTTCAGTAGATCAAGGTAAGACATGGGAATCTATCGCATCCAATCTCCCTGAACGAGGGAATGTGTATTGCATCAAACAAGATCATGTCAACCCAGATTTATTATTTGTTGGAACTGAATTTGGCGCCTTCTTTTCTATTGATAAAGGACAAAGCTGGACCAAGTTAGGAGGTCTACCTACAATAGCTGTTTATGATTTGGATATTCAGCAACGTGAGAATGATCTTGTTGCAGCTACCTTCGGAAGAGGTTTTTATGTTTTGGATAATTATACACCTTTACGCTCCATTAGTAAAGGATTACTGGATAAAAAAGCACACCTTTTCGAAATCAAAGAAGCGTTATTGTATGTTCCAGCGACGCCACTCGGTAGCAAAGGAACAGGTTCTCAAGGACACAGCCTTTGGTCGGCCAAAAACCCGTCTTTTGGTGCTACCTTTAGTTTGTACCTCAATGAGGTTGAATCCTCATTAAAATCAAAGCGTCAGAAAAAAGAAAAAGAGCTTGAAAAAGATGGTGAAGATGTCTTCTATCCTTCATTTGAGGAGATTAGAGCAGAAGACATGGAAGGAAAAGCGGTATTGATCTGGCAAATATTTGATGCTTCAGGTCATGAAATTCGAAGAATGAAGTCTACTCCTAAAAAAGGAATCCAGCGACAGAATTGGGATTTAAGAACCAATGCCACTGATCCTGTAGGTTCTGGCGGTCAAGGATTCTTGGTCACTCCTGGTGATTATTCGGTTCGCGTAACTCATGTTAAAGACGGAAAAATAGAAGTGCTTATCGATAATCAAAAATTCTCAGTGCGCGGTTTGAACAATCAAACGTTGGTTGCATCGAATACAGAAGAATTAAAGTCGTTTAGAGCAGAAATGTCTGAACTTAATAGGAAGGTCAGTGGGACAGAAAAAGTGATGAGAGAAACAAAGGAACGTATCGATTTGATAGAGAAAGCGATATTGAATTATCCCAATACAGACATGAAGCTATTGGAAATTATTCGAAGATCTAAGTTGACTTATAAAGATTTAGAGGTAAAGATGTGGGGTGATCAGGCCAAGTCATCTCGGGATTTTGAGACCGAACCAAGTATTTCAGGACGATTGGGTATGGTAGGATACCAGCTTTATCAAAATACCACAGGTGTCACCAATACACATCGCAAAAACAAATCAATATCCGAAAAACAATATAACGAACTGAAAACTGTTTTGAATCAAGTAATATATGATCTCGACAGTGTTGAGAAGAAATTAGAGGGAATCATACCTTACACCAAAGGGAAGGGAGCAGACTGGAAAAAGGACTAAGCTTCAGCTTCTTCTATTTTTTTAATCTCCTCCAAGATGTCATGAGCTTCTTTGGTCAAACGATCGCTTTCAGAGCGATTTACAGTTGACATTTTGTAAGCTTCCTCAAGTTTTTTTTTATACTTGATATTCAACTTTTCTTTTTTGCTTTTTCTTGAAAATAGTCCCATCATTGTGTTTTAAATACAAACGCAGAAGGCCATAAATTGTTCAATCAAAAAAGGGACCAGATATCAGTGATCCCTTTTGTACGGTAGGTTATTATAAATTTTTACTCGTCTCCGAAGCGTTCAATCACGGGTTGTGTGACTCCCGTGTTGGAGAATCCACCATCATGGAAAAGATTCTGCATCGTGACATATTTTGTTAAATCTGAGAACATGCTGATACAGTAGTCAGCGCATGCTCCAGCTGATGCATTTCCTAAAGGTGACATTTGTTCTGAGAAGTTAATGAATTCTTTAAACCCTTTAATACCTTGTCCCGCAGTAGTTACCGTTGGCGATTGAGATATGGTATTAACACGTACTTTCTTTTTAATACCGTAGTGGTATCCAAAAGACCGTGCAATTGATTCCAAAAGAGATTTGGCATCCGCCATATCATTGTAATCAGGGAAAATACGCTGCGCTGCAATGTAGGAAAGTGCAAGAACAGAACCCCATTCATTCATGGCATCATGCTTATATAGCGTAGCTAATG
>CAJWCX010000032.1 GCA_913031405.1 uncultured Flavobacteriales bacterium
TCTTAGGTGCCGTTGGTAATGTGGATAAAAAAGACTTTGATCAGCTTAGTGACACGCAACTAGAGAGTCTTAAAAAGAAAATCCAACCTATTATGGAAAAAAGGAAAGAAGTTGACCAGTTTTGTCGCAAACAGTATGGAGTCTCTTCTAAGAATTATGAATCTAAAGCCGATGGAGCAGATTGTTATGGTCACAAAGGCTTAGTAAGTAAACTGAATGAAATAGAGAAAAGATTTTAACTGAAATCTTAATTTAGAATAAAAAAAGCCACTTTAGCATTGTCTTTTTTATGTCTCTTCTTTTTTCTTAACTCATCTAGTTTTTTCTAATTTAGAGTATCATGTTTCAATCTAGATTAGAAAACAAGCTTATCGAATAAATGAAGAGTAATACACAATGGTATGTATTCGTCTTTGTCTTTCTAGTCCTTCTGGGATTAGTATCTTGTACGCCAATCAAGAGCATATTGTTAGGTAGGCCTGATGCAAAGGATATGGGTCGTTTTACAAACTCCAAAATAAATTCTGATACGTGTTTCTTATTTGAAAAGGATAATAGAAACGATATTAAGATCACTGATTGGAGCTCTGATCAACCCGTTTTCAAACCGCTTCTAGAGCTTTGCCATGAACACTCGGTAAGGTCATTTATTGTCATCCAAAACGATACTATCAAATTTGAATATTACCGAGATGAACTCGATGAAAACAGCTTGCATCCGTCATATTCTATATCCAAATCAATGATTTCTTGTCTTGTTGGAATAGCAATTGACGAGGGTTGGCTGCAAAGCGTAAATCAAAAAGCAATAGATTTTATACCCGAAATTAAAAACAAACCTTATGCAGAAAAGCTTACCATTAAACACCTGCTCAATCATACATCAGGCATAAAATATAGCCTTATTGAAGATGGGAATTTATATTATGGTAAAAACATCATAAAAGAACTTCAGAACATCTTATTTGTAACTCTACCTGGAACAAATCAAGAATATTTAAATGTCAATTCACAACTGCTTGGAATTATACTCGCAAGAAGCAGTGGGATGAGTGTCACAAAGCTGGTACAACAAAAAATATGGGCGCCGATTGGAATGTGCAACGAAGGGCATTGGTCTGTTGACAAATACGGAGTTGAAAAGTCATTCTGCTGCCTATCCGCTACGGCAAAGGATTATGCAAAGTTTGGTCGTCTTTATCTCAACAGGGGGCTCTGGAATAAGCAGCGTGTTTTCAGTGAATCCTGGTATGAAGAATCTATGAGTCGAGACACCACTGATGGAAGCAGTCACAATTACAATTACTCATGGCACCTGGGACTTAAAGAATATGGAGACTTTATGGCTATAGGACTCTATAAACAACACCTCTATATCTACCCCAAAAAAAATCTAATTATTGTGCTTCTCAACGATAGGGAAAAACCAATTTCAGCAGAACGTGTAAACTGGTGGTTTATCTTTAGGCAAATTGGCGATGAGTTGTAATATTTTACAACAGCGTTTGTACATGTGTTGTATTATCGTTATTTTTCTAAATGGCTAACTAGTCAGTCCTTCTTTTATTTTTAAAAACGAGTCCCTTGCATAGAGTTATAGTTGTCGTGGGTATTATTTTGATGTGCGCTTGTGAAAATGAGCCAACGGATTTATCAAAAAAAAACATTCCTATTAATCATAGAGGATATGACTCAACGAGTTCATATTTAACAAACCCCGTCGATAACCTGCCTATTACTGATAAAAAATCTAATTCAAGTGGGAAAAAGTTGAAAATAGAAGGGAAAAAAATAACTCTTTCGGATACTCCTCCTCCATTATTTTTTGAGCTCGCTCAGCCAACATTGATTAAAACAAAAGGAATCATCCAGTTTTCTGTAAAAACCGATAATATTAAAGGTAGATCCATAGATTCGAATGAAATCAGTACTCCAACAAAATTAATAGGGAAGCGATTGCCAGCACAGCTCACTAAAATCATCACAACAATACCTCCACTATCACCTTCTAAACCACCTATTTATAAAGGAAAAGCGATTAAAAATATTAAGTATTTAGATGTGAAACAAGGTGCAAACTCGTCTTACATCTGGGACGTTTATATAGACAGTAGAAATCAAATATGGACGGGAACCAATGGAGGTGGCGTTAGTGTCTACACGGGCAACCATTATAGACACTATACAGAAAAAAGTGGCTTAAGTAATGATTTTGTTTGGTGTATTGAAGAAGATCGAGAAGGCAATATGTGGTTTGGAACTTGGGAGGGAGGAGTCTCTATGTTTGATGGAAATCACTTCTTTGAACTTGGTTCCAATGGAGTGCTGAAGGCGAATAACATCAAGTTCATTCATGAAGATAGTGAGGGAGTAATTTGGATTGGCTCAAAGAATCATGGCATAACGAAGTATAATGGTAAAAACATCATTACAATTGGTAAAAAAGAAGGCCTATTAGACAATCAAACCAATTGTATAATGGAAGATCACCTGAAACGAAAATGGATAGGCACTGAGAAAGGTATCAGTATCATAGACGATAAGACTGTTACGCACCTAACCACAAAAGATGGTCTCAAATCAAATCAAGTGAATAAAATAATAGAAGATAAGCAAGGAAGGGTTTGGATTGCTTATAACTCAGAGGGTATTGATTTATTTCAGGGAGATTCATTGTTTCATTACAATACCAGAAATATCTTGCCAAATGACAATATTTATGACATTATAGAAGATCCAATGGGATCAATATGGATCGCAACTTATGGTGGAGGGATTTGCAAGGTCAATAATAGCGAATGCCTTTGGCTAAACGAAACCAATGGAATGACCGGGGCTCATATACTGAGTATGGAATATGACAACTACGGTAATATCTGGGCCGGAACTGACGGGGATGGGGTAAATATTATTAATCTAAATTCTTTCGAAAATTTAAACTCTAGAAATGGCATCATCAACGATTACATTTATTCTATAATTGAGGACCGTAAAAAACAAATTTGGTTTGGCGGTGAACAAGGGGAAGTGATGATTTATAAGAATGATAAATTCTATCAGTATGAACAATTCGATCGCTTAATTGAAAATCAAATAAATACAATATATGAAGACTCCAAGGGAATTATATGGATTGGTACACAAATGGACGGTGTCTTTAAAATAAATCATTTCGCTGTTACACATTACAAAAAAGAAAATGGGCTGATATCAAATGAAATTTCAGAAATCATTGAAGGTGATGACGGACTACTTTGGTTCGGATCTTCCTCAGATGGACTTTGTTCATTTGATGGATCCAGTTTCAGGCATTACAACAAAGAGAATGGACTATACAGTAATAAAATATGGTCAAGTACAAAAGACCGAAAAGGCAATATTTGGTTTGGAACTTGGGGCAGCGGTCTAATCAAATATGATGGGACGTATTTTTCCAACGTCACTGAACAAGAAGGTCTTCATGGGTCAGTTATTCTCTCCTCTTTTTCGGATTCTAAGGGGAATCTGTGGTTCGGATCGGATGCCTACGGTGCCTGTCGTTTTGATGGTGAAGACTTTCATTACTATTCGACGAAAAACGGATTAAGTAATAATAAAGTTTGGTCTATTATTGAAGATACCCTATCCAAATCGATTTGGATAGGAACCGAGAAAGGGCTCAACCAACTGACCAATTACAACATTAAATCCAAAAGCAATAACACTTGTTATACCTATGACTGGAATGATGGGATTAGAAGTGTCGATTTTTTAAGATCTTGTGCCGTAATCGATCAAAAAGGTATTTTGTGGTGGGGAACTGGAAAAGGTCTGACCAAACTTGACCGGAATGAATTAATCAATATCAAAACCAAACCAGTAATACGGTTAAGAGATGTTTTAATTAATGATCTCAATGTTGACTATTTAAACCCTGACGATACGATGTCCTTAAAAACATCATACGAAGGAGTTGAAAAATTTGAAAATGTACCCAAAAACTTAAGGTTATCATACGAAAACAACCACATGACATTTATATATTCGGGAACTGATTGGTTCAAACCTAATGGTATATTATACCGCTACATGATTGAAGGTATAGATAGGGACTGGAGCAACCCAACAACAGATAACTCAGCTGATTTTACAAATATACCTTATGGCAATTATATTTTCAAAGTCCAGGCGAAAGCTGCAGATGGAACATGGACCCCCCCAGTAATATACCCTTTTGAAATTGCCCCGCCATGGTGGCACACATGGACTGCACGTGTTGGATATGTCCTTGTTGCGACAGTCATTATTTGGTTATTCATCCTTCAAAGAACGAGGAGTTTTAAACTAAGACAGCTTTTTTTGGTAAAGGAAATCAAAAAAGCAACACAAGAAATACGTGAAAAAAATGCGGAGGTTGAGCGTCAAAAAAATCATAATATGGAAATGTCCAAGCGTATTCTTGAACAAGACAAACAATTAATCTTGAGTGCAACGGCAAACACTGTCGCACATGGACTCAACAGTCCGCTCGGAGTCATTAAAGCTGGTGCTGAAGGGTTGATTTATCTTTATAACGACATTTTTTCAAATACGCTTCAAAAATGTACTCATGAACAAATCATGTTCGCTTATTCTTATGCGAAAAAATTTGAGCGACAACCTATTGAAAGCGGTAAAGAGCTTAGAAAAAGACAATTAGAAATCAACGAGATTCTAGTTGATGAATATGGGCTTAAAAAGAAAACAGCTTCTAGCCTGAGCAATTCGATGAGTAAAATATATTTAAAATCGGAAATCAAATCACTCATTGAATTTATTATTGCACAAGACAACCAAGAAGAGGTCATTCAAATGATGATTAGTTTGGTCTCTTTTGAAAAAATAACGTCAAACACCTTAAATGCAACAGAACGATCATCAAAAGTGGTAGAATCACTAAAAAAAGCCTTGAAACAATGGCGAGAAGAGGAATTCGTAGATGTATTTTTGAATAATAGTATTTCAGCCGTAATTGTTGTTTTACAACAAGACCTTAATGACCGAGCTGATATCGAAATAAATATCAATCGAGACCACCGGCTGAATAAAGTCAATCAATACAAAATTTTTCAGCTATGGTCAAATGTTTTTACAATTTTATTAAAAAGCGCTGACAACAAGATAAAAATAGAAATCACTTCTATTCAACAAGAAAAATTACTCTGCGTCATTTTTAAGGTGGATATCAAACTAAATGAACATTTATTCGAAGATAGTATCTACGATATCATTATGAACAGACAACAGAATTATATTGACTTATCGAGAGCGGTAATAAAAAATATTGTTCAAGAAAACAAGGGCTTTGTGAACATTCAATCTAATAAAAACGGAAGTACTTTTGAGATTAATTTTCCCTATGACGATAAAAAACCGGGGAAATAATTCAATTATGGTGGTTTAATAATTGAAAAGTGTCCACCCTTATTCTATGACAACCCCTTTTTTACCAAGTAAAGAAATGACACTCATGTTTTTAGAAGATATGGATTCTGCTGGAAAAACAAATCGTTTATCGTACATCACTCCATCTACCCAAAAGCTAACCCAATACTCATTAGATAAACCAAATATTTCAGGCATAATCGGTTCTATCTTAGCCACTTCGTTCGGTAAAAGAACTTCTATACAATGACGAAGAGTAGATGTTTTAATGGTCTCTCCTGTCTGTGTATTCTCACCATATCCCGTACTCGATATTATGATTCCTTCCATGATGTCATCTCTTAAGTTTATGAGATAGGCGTAATAGCTTTTTTCATTTTCTATAAGTTCCTCCGTAATGGCAACAGAGACATTCTCCACTTTGGGCCCCATCAATTCTTCCTTCATTTCATATCCATTTGAGAAACAATATGATCCGACATGCTGAGATAACGATACAGATCATTAGTGTGTCCATATTTTTCAGCGTTCGCAGATCGATATGCCGCATCATTCATTTTGTTTTCTGGTATTGCATAATGAGCATCTCTTTTAGTTCCCAAACGAACTATAACTCTATTTTTATGTGGAATAGCGATCATATATTGCCCCATTAATCCACGACAATAATACACTGGGTTACCCCCGTTTTTATAGACCCAAATATGCCAGCCGTATCGCATATTAGGAACATTTTCTTTTGTTTTCATATTTGGTGTTTCTACCATTTGATTCATATACCATTTTGGAACAATCTGCTGGCCATTCCATTGACCTCTATTTAAAATCAATTGACCAATGAGTGCATAATCCCTTGCGGTAGCATACATACAACAAAATGCTTTTTCATCTCCATTTATTTTATCTAAGCTCCAAAAGGCAGTGCTTCCTGCCCCTAACGGCTTCCACAACTTTTCCTCTGTATATTGATCTATTGACTTTCCAGTAGCGCGCTCAATAATAAATCCCAATATCTGTGAATTTCCACTTTGATAATTAAAATTAACTCCCGGCTTTTCAATAACACGAAGTCTTGTTACAAGACCATATAGATCAGAACCATAGTAACCCTCAGCAGCCTCGGACAAAGGGTTTTTTCCACTTTCAACCCAGTCAAAGCCAGCCGACATCGTTAGTAAATGGCGAATTGTAATTTGGGCTCTTCCACTTTTGTTAAATTCTGGGATATATTTTCCAGCATAATCATCGACACTTGTAATTTTTCCTTCTTCTATAGCTATTCCGACCAAAAGTCCAATAACAGTTTTAGCCGCAGAAAAGGAATTCGAAACCTGATTCATTGAATGGTCATCCCAATATTTTTCATAAACTAAAGTATCTCCTTGAAAAACCAAAAATGCCTTTGAATCAAATTTTTCATGATATGACAGATCCGATTTATTCAACTTTACTTTAGGGTTTATATTCACCACAAAGTGATATGGCGTCTTAGATTTTTTAATCGTGTTCACGGGGAACACATCAAGATCATAAATCGTAGGGCCGGTCTTTCCAAGCAAATACGTTTTTGCAATGCCCGAATAGAGATAGTACCTGCCGGTGAGTATAATAAAAAGATTGACCCCGATAATAATTGTAAAAAGGATATATAATAGATATCTAAGTATTTTTTTTGTCACAGAGGGTTTATTTAATATCGAAATCAAACAAAGTTTGAAACTCTTGAAGTACTCTTTTTTCTATCACCGATAAATCTACCTCAACCCCGAGTTCTTTCTGCAATGAAGTTACAGCTTTATCATTTATTCCACAAGGAACAATATGTGAAAAAAAGGAAAGGTCCGTATTGATATTAAAACCGATTCCATGCATGGTTACCCACCTTGAACTTTTAACACCCATAGCGCAAATTTTTCGAGGTTTGTTTTTACTATAATCTACCCAGACACCGGTCATACCCTCTATTCTTCCCGAATCTATTTTAAAATGAGATAAGGTATTGATCACAACTTGCTCAAGTAACCTCATGTATTTATGAATATCCGTGAAGAATTGTTCTAAATCTAAAATAGGATAAACTACCAATTGGCCTGGTCCATGATACGTAATATCTCCCCCTCGATTGATTTTATAATAACTCGTGTCATTTGATACCAACTCTTTTTGAGACAATAACAAATGGTCTTCATTTCCGCTTTTACCAATTGTGAATACATTCGGGTGCTCACAAAACAAAAGGTAATTATGAGGCAGCGGCAGGCTATCATCGTTTCTTCGAGCAATCTTACGATCAATAGCTGATTTGAAGTATTGTTCCTGTATGTCCCACGCCTCCTTGTAATCAATAAGGCCTAGTTTTTGAACAATAACTTCTGGCAAAGGCTTCATTAAAACTTAGCTAATTCACCTTTTAAATAATCAATGATTTCAATATCTATAATGTCTGCTCCATTCATTTCACATAAATAATAAGAAGCCCAGTCAACAATATTTACCAGGTATATAGACCTCTCAATGAAGGAGTCGCCTTTTGCCGAAACCACCATGACTTTTCCACATTTCTTTTCAACCGCATCCTGGGAGATTTCAAACCTTCGATAATTTCTCGGATGAAGGTCTCCTGTATTAAAAAATATAGGAGCAAATCTATTGTCACCACCTGTCCATCCAACAAGTTCGTTGTGATTCATTTCTGGAATCACATGGTGCCATCCCAAATATTTTGAATTTTCGTTAAACTGTTGTCTCGCCCGCACAATGACTCCCTCATACTTAGTCTCGGCATAATAAATCCCCACTTTTCCAAAAAGATGTTTCGCCATCTGCCTTGCTATGTTGTGAATACTTTCGGTTTCGTTTTCAATCAATTGTCCAGCACGAAGCATTTTTTCTTTGTTCTCATGAGAAACAAATCCCAGTTCAGCAAAAATATGCAGAAGCTGAACAAGAGAATAAGCCAAAGCACTTCGTGGAGGATTCCCTCCGGGAACGATAATACAATCGAAATCATTTTCAGCACAAAAATCTTTTAATTTACCACCACTACAAATACCAATAATGTGACAACCCCTCTGTTTTGACTCATCAATTGCAATGGTTGTTTCCTCTGTATTTCCAGAATAACTTGAGCCAATAACCAGCGTATTTTTATCAACAAATGCAGGGAGCGTATAGTCATTGGTTAAAGTTATCGGAACCTTAATCTCATTCATTAGCCAGTTTGCGACCATTTTAG
>CAJWCX010000033.1 GCA_913031405.1 uncultured Flavobacteriales bacterium
TTTTTAATAGGTCCTCAACTACCGCATTTTCGGCGACATTAAAGGAGTCGGCGATATACCTCAAGGTATCACCAACGAAGAAAATGGCACTTTTGTTGGCAATAATGAGCACCTCCTCAAGCTGCTGGGATATGGGATTCATTTGAATGGTCGGAATATCAATTACGGCATTTTCGGCGTTTCCGAAAATGTAATATGTTTTTTCATCTAAGCCTGGGTGTTCTATAACAAGGTTGAACGTGTCTGGCTCAAAATGAGTAAGGGTAAAACTCCCGTTAATATTAGTTCTGGTATAGCCGAGCAGTAATGAGTCTCTCAGTCTTACGGCCATAACAGATGCACTTTCTATTGGAACCACTCCAGAGGTGTCGAAAACAGTTCCAGTAACTTTCATCGATTGCGTAAATGAATAATTCGAGTAAAAAAAGATAAAGAGGAGTAAAATGATTCCTTTTTTCATTTTTCTGAGTTGGTTAGCAATATGGTTTATGACACTTGTAAAATCAACAGTTTGAATTAAAGCACATAAATATAGTCTAAATAATTTAGGGTTTGTCATTTAGAGAAATATCCAAAAGCAGTTGAAACGAGAACCCGTCGGCTTGGCTGGCTTGGGTGAATTCAATTCTTAAGGGTTTACCAATAAAATCTTTTTCGTTTGATTTTAGTTTTTTTATCAAGTCAGTTTCTTCTGAGACAGCCAATAAAGAATTAAAAGCCCCATCATTAGATCCCACTTTGATGAACTCCATATTGTAGGATTCTAATTGAATAAATCCTCTAAAGTTGGTTTCAAATCCTCCTTTTTGCTGGATGATATCTTTTGCCGTTTGATCATCTGGGCGAAAGGATGATTTTGTTTCTTGGAAAGCTATTTTTTCATTATCATTCATATTATCGAATGTTTTGAAACCGTCATAAATTGGTGTTCCAGAAGTATCGAAGAATGAAATGTATTGTTCGAAATACGCAGGTTCCAAGTTAAAATTTGAAATCAAACGAGAACCGACTCTCTTTTTTGAATTGATATAATAAAATTCATCAATTGTTTCTTGTGTGGTGTCGTTTATGATGGTTTTCAGTTTACAAATTCTATTCTTGGCATCTATCAAACCCTCTGAGTGATAAGTTCGCCCATCTTTGCGAGAGTATTCTAAACTAGACGCTTGAAATAAGTTGCTGTCCGTATCAATGGATTTAATCATATCAAAATAGATCGAATCACCTGAAAAGTCAGTTTTTTCAATGTTTTGTTCTAATTTTGAGCTTATCTCAATTGGCACATTCTCGTTTTGACATGCTGTTAATAAAAGACACACACCAAGAATCTTTTGCATCATAATCATCATTACGTTCTTTGAGGTCAAAAGTTACTCTTTATTGTCAGTTGCAGTTTTTGATAGAGCCACACCTTAAATTTAAACGATAGCAAATAAACTGACGGCAAAATAATCAAGGTTAGAAATGTTGCAAAAGTTAAACCATATATGATCGTCCATGCCATTGGTGCAAAAAACATGTTGTTGTCCCCACCTAAAAAGATATTTGGTTCGTATGACGCAAAAAGTCCAGCAAAATCAATATTAAATCCGATTGCTAGTGGAATTAAACCTAATATCGTTGTTATGGCTGTTAAAAGCACTGGTCTTAGCCTAGTTTTACCTCCTTGAATTGCGCATTCGAGTAAATCTGTATTACTTAATAATTCATTTTCATTCAGACCTTTTTCAATTCGTTTTCTTTTTCTTAATGAATTTGTGTAGTCAATCAATACAATGGCATTGTTCACAACTACTCCGGCTAAGGAGATAATACCAATCATTGTCATAATGACCACAAAGTTTTGTCCAGATATTACCAGTCCTAATAAAACACCAATCAATGAAAGCATTACTGTCATCAAAATGACAGATGGAGCAGAATAGGAATTAAATTGTGACACAATGATCAAAAGAACTAGAAATAATGCAATCATCAGGGCCTTACTTAAAAAAGCCATTTCTTTGGCTTGCTCGTCTTGCTGACCCGCAAAACGATATTTAATGCCATCTCTAAGTTTTTGCTCTTTTTCATAGGTCACCATTTCTTTTTTCATAACCTTAACTACTTCATTAGCGTTGAATCCTTCTGTCACATTGGAGGTTATGGTGACCAGTGGAATCTGGTCTTTTCTTACTACTGCTGAGTAGCTCGTACTTTCATTAGGTGTATTAATGACAGAACGAACAGGTATGTTCATGAGCTTACCTTTGTTATTTCTGAAAACTAATCTCTGATCAAGTAGCACGTTTAAATTGTTTCTATTACCTCCGTTAAATCGAACTACTATGTCATGAGATTCCTCATCAAGTGTGTAGGTCGATATTTCTTGTCCAAGAAGTGATTTTCTGATCGCCATTCCTACCTGATAAGTTGATGCATTAAGTTTTCGGATTTGATCTCGATCGACCGTGATGGGTATTTCAGGGCGGTTGGCATCTACATTTAGCTTTAACTTTTCAACACCTGCAATACCTTTTCGGTCGAGATAGGTTTTTATTTCTTCTGCAGTGGAAATTAAATCTTTGTATTCTCCTCTTCCAGTGATTTCAATATTAATTGGTGCACCTTGTGGAGGTCCGGATTCATTTTTTGCTGCAGTAACCTCTACATCAGCGTTGTATTTTCCTCTTAATCCTGATTGTATCTTTTTTAATATGTCTGAGGTCTTTATATTTTGCCGATGCTGGAATTCACAAAAATTAACTGTGATACGTGCCTTGTGTGGTGTGTTCCCCATAGAAACGCCCTGGGCAGGATCACTAGTTCCTTCTCCAACTTGAGAGATGATAGATTTTATGATGCGCTCATCCTCCGGTATACCTGTTGTGTCGTCGGCATCCATGTATTCCTCTAATATCTGATTTAGATCATCCTCAATTTGTAAAGTGGTTTGGTTCGTCACTGTGATATCTGTACCTATGGGATGCGAAATAAAAATGTTTACATATTGTGGTTCGTTATTCGGAAAGAATTCAACCTTCGGTGGAAATAATACGAATAAGATTCCAGATAAAAACAATAGTAAAACTGTTCCCCCGAGAAATAAAATGGGTCTTTTTCCCTTGATGGCGAAGCGCAAGAATTTTTCATAGACGCGTTCCAATTTGGGTAAAAACTTGTTTTGAAAAAGTTTAGTACCTGGCATAAGTAAAAACAAATTGACAAGTGTTATTAAACCTATGAATGTTACGAAATTACCTAACGAAACCCATCCAAAAATGATGAAAAAGATTCCGATACTCATCAGGAACATCGAAGTGACGATCACTTTTTTTCTTTTGGGTTGGTTTTCCGTAACTTTCATATAGGTAACTGCAAGAACAGGGTTAATGACCAATGCTACAAATAAAGAAGACGCCAATACAATCATAAGTGTCATTGGTAAAAACTTCATGAACTCACCTATAATACCTGGCCATAAAGCCAAAGGAATAAACGCGGCAACGGTAGTTGCAGTCGAAGAGATAATAGGCCAAGCAACTTCCCCAACACCATGAACTACACTGGTATAGGAAGAGTTTCCTTCGTCCATGTACCGATAAATATTTTCAACAATAACAATTCCGTTATCAACCAACATGCCTAGGGCGAGTACCAAAGAGAATAGAACCATTACATTCAATGTGATACCCATTGCGTTGAGTATAAGAAAAGACATAAGCATGGAAAGCGGGATAGCCACTCCTACGAATAAAGCATTTCTTAATCCAAGGAAGAAGAGAAGGACGCCAACAACCAATACGATACCCAATATAATTGAATTTTCGAGGTTTGATACCATGTCCCTAGTCACATTTGATTGGTCGTTGGTTAAGGAAACTTCAACGTTTTTAGGAATTGATCCGTTTGCTTTTGAATCAGCTATAATGGTATTAATTTTTTCAGAGGCAACCAATAGATTTTCACCTCCCTGTTTTTTAACATCGAGCATTACAACCGCTGTTCCAAACTCTCTTGCAAATGATGTTGTGTCGGCATTTCCAAAAAATACATCCGCTACATCTTCGAGATAAACGGGTAAAAAATCGTCCTGTCGGACAACCGTTCTTTTTAATTCTTCCGCACTTTTGAACTCCCCTTCGATTCTTATGGTTTTTCGAATCCCGTCCACTAATAGCTCTCCTCCAGGAATAGTTTGGTTCTCAGCACTAACAGCATTTTGTATGTCATCAAGTGTTACTTTAACTGATTGTGCCTTAATAGGATCAACTTCAATTCTCATTTCCTGAAGAGGCAATCCTCTGACATCAACCTCACTTATTTCTGGTAACTCTTCAAGTTGATTTTCAAGATCTTCTGAGACTTCCTTCAGTACTGATGCGTTTTCAGATCTCAGATTGATATTTAGAATTGGCATTTTGGAGGGGTCCAATTCAAAAATGTTTGGTTCAGCAGGAAGTTGAGGAAAATCACTTTTCGTTCGGGCTTGGTCGACGGCATCTTTTACTTTACCCAAGGCTTCGTCAACAGGCATTTTAAAATCAAACTTCACACGAATTGTTGTATAGCCATGAACGGAGTTAGAGTTGATTTCGTCTACTAATTTGATACCCCCAATTTCTTTTTCTATGGCCTGAGAAATTTTTTCAGACATATATTTGGGTGATGAACCTGGTTTTGCAATACCAATATAAATCTCAGGAATTTTTAATTCGGGGAAGTTTTCTTTTGGCATGGACTGATAAGCCAGCATTCCCCCTATTAAAATGACTATGGCAATTAAAAATACGGTCTTTGTATTCTTTACAGATAAAGTGGTTAAACCAAAACCTTTTAAGTTACTCATGTTTATCTATTTAGTTAATTCGCACGATATCTTTTCTTGCAATACCTCTTGCTCCTCCTTCTATGATGAGTGAGCCTTCTGAAATTTTATCATGATCCTCTATTAATGCTTGTCCCTGATAGGCCATGATTTTATCAATAAATATTTGCTGTACTTTGTAGGTGTCCTTTTTGTCTAATTTCAACACCCATAAGTAATCTTGGCTTTTAGCGTTTTTGAGAATACTGGCTGATGGCACAACCAATCCAGAGTCAATTTTAAAATCGGTTATTTCAAGTTCGGCTAGCATATTTGGCATAAGTCCAACTTTGTTAGCAATTTTTGCACGAACCGTGAAAGTTCGATTTGTTGGATCAATATAGCTTCCTATTGTAGATGCTTTTGTGAGTATTGACTCTATATTATAATTGGGAAAATTCACCTTAATTTCGGTTCCTTTCTTTATATTTTGAAAGTGTTTTTCTGAAACCGATGCTACAACTTCTGTATTTTCTGTGTTTACCAATCGCATTAGTGGCATCTGAGGGGATGCCAATTGTCCCTTTTTAGCATAAACTTGATCTACTTTCCCATCAAATGGGGCAATTACAATCATCTTTGATTTTTGAATAGCCAAAGTTTTTAGTTTTGATTCAAGTGATTTTACTTGATTTTCAGCACTTTTTTTGTCAAATTCAGATCCAAGGTTTTGATTGAATAATTCCACCTGTTTTTCAAGCATGTATTGAGCAAACTCCAGTTGTGAATTCAATTCCTCAATATTTGCACTTAATATAGCAGCATCCATAATAACTAATGCATCGCCTTTTTTTACCCTTTGACCTGATGAAATAGTGACTTCTTTGATCATTCCTGAAAGTTCTGAATTCAACATAATGTCTTGAGTACTTTCAATATTCCCTTGAATAGATATTTTATGTATGAAGCTCTTTTTTTGAACGACTGCAGTTTGCACTAGTGGTAGCACTGTTGTTTTTTCAGCTTCCTCTTTTTTTGTTTCGCTGCCACACCCAATAATTGATAGGATTAAGCTTGCAAAAATGATTTTTTTATTCATCTGGAGTTTATTTTAAAGTCAGTTTGTTATACAATTTGTCTAGCTCGAGCTTTGTTCTATATACTTCAATGAGACTTCCGGTGTACTCGGCCTGAGCAATCATTAATTGATTTAATTTTTGAGTCACAACGATATTATTTCCATTGCCTATTTTTTCCTTTTTTAATGCATTTTTATAGATTTTTTCGGCAAGTTCACTGTTTTCTTTTTGAAGTGCTCGTTTCTTTAGCGCAGATTCCAGCGTGTTTTTCAGTTGAACTTCCTGAAGCTTTAATCCTTGTTTGGTGAGTTCGTAGTTGTTTTCGTCTTGCATTAGTTTAATTTCAGATTGCTTGACAACCGCTATGCCTTTTCCACTAGAGAAAACCGGTATTTTCATTTGTATACCCCAATTTGTTTGTGAATACCAGGGCTTGTCTGCAAAAAAATCAAATGAGGTGCGATAGGCATTATAGCTTTGCTGAAAATAAGCCGATAGCGAGGGTAAAAAACCCGCTTTGTTATTTTTAACATCGCATTGTGAAAGTTGGATTTGGGTTTGCAATAGTGGGAACACAGAATTATCCTCTATGGATCCTAATGAAATTTGAGAGGATTTTGAATCTAATTCAGATAGTGAATTGGCTAATGTGAGAATAGAATCCTGAGGATAATTCATTGAATATTTTAATAAAGCCATTGCGTTTGCATATTGCAGTGATGCATTTTCAAAGGCGTTTTTTGAGCTTGATACGGCAAAAGTGATTTGATCCAGCTCTTCTTGAGTAATGAGTCCTAGCTTTAGAACTGTTTTTTGGTTTTCCTCTAAAGTCGCAGTCAATCGGTAAATGGAGTCCGCAAAACTAAGGTTTTCAATAGCAACAGCGGCAATGTGATAGGCATTTATCACAGCAAAAAGAACTTCTTCTTTCGTCCGTGTTTTTTGCTGTCGCTGTAATTCAATCAAAAGTTTTGAGGCTTGAATGCCGACAAAATAGGAGCCGTCAAATAAAAGTTGATTGACCTGCAAACTCGCATTAGAATTAAATTCGGTTCCAGCTCGAAATGCTATTATTTCATCTTCTGGAGCCGCAGGATTAAAAAAGGAAATGGGAAGTACTTGTACAGGTAGGTTCATAAATTGATTGAATGCACCAGTTATATTGGCTTCGGGCATACCAGCGGATAAATACTCCTTTTTTTGGTATATGGCTTTATCATATTCTAAAATCGAATTAGCTATGTTGTAATGATTTTTTATTGCGTATTCTTTGGCATCCAACAATGTCATTTGTCCCAATGTCTGAAATGGTCCAAAGCTAAAGCTGGTAATTACTAAAATGTAAATGAGATGTTTCATTTCTAGTTTTTTAATATTTGTTCTCGGAAGTATCGCAATCCTTCATCGTTTGCAATACCCCTAATATGTAGTCTGAAATTTTCAATAAAGACCGTTTCGTATTTGAATTCAGGCCAAGGAAAAACCTCGCCTTCAATAATTGTTTCTATTTGGGAAACAAACATCTTGGAATAGATCTCTTGATGAATATCTTTTCTGTAGATACCTTCCGATATACCTCTTTTGATATTTTTTAGAAATTGATTGTATACAAAATCCCATTTGTGCTCTACGGTCAGTTGCCAAGCCGCAGGATAGTTTTTTTTTAGATCATGAAAAACCGTGGGGTTGACAGCTTTAAATGTTTGAATCACATATTTAGAATGCATTAGTAATTCATCAATCGCATTCACCGCCTCCGATGAAGCCTTTTTAAATACAACAATATCTTCTTCTATTTTGGCCCTAATGATTTGTTCAACAAGATGGTTTTTATCCTTGAAGTGGTTGTATAATGTTTTTTTTGATATTCCAAGTTGGGTAGCAATGTCATTCATAGTCACACTGCGTATTCCCAGCTTCATAAAGACCAAACTGGCACGTTCTAAAATATCGATTTGCTTTGAATTCACGATGCAAATATAATCATCTTTTTCACTAAGGAAACTATTTTTATGTAAAAAGTGTAAAAAGTGTAATTTGAATTTTGTATTTAAACCCTATTTTTGTCATATGTCTAAGGCTATTGGAATTGATTTTGGATTAAAGAGAACAGGTATTTCTATTTCTGATGAACTTTGCATCATTGCCACCCCATTAACGACTATTCCTTCGGAGGAATTGATTGGATTTTTAAAAGAGTATATTCAAAATGAAGGAGTGGAAACATTAGTTCTCGGTTATCCTCTTGGATTAAATGGGGAAGATACGGACATAACTCCCAATGTTCGTCTGCTTAAGCAGGCTTTGGAAAAAGAATTTGTTACTATTTCAGTTCGGTTATATGACGAAAGAATGACCTCAAAAATAGCTCATCAAGTTCTTTTTTCTGGCGTAAAGAAAAAAAAACGAAAGGAAAAGGGTGTCGTCGATAAAATGAGTGCAACAATTATTCTTCAAGATTATTTAAACGCAAAGACTTAGTCTTATAATCCTTATTTTTGCCAAAAAAAAGATGATACTACCTATTCTTGCATATGGAGATCCTATACTCAAGAAAGAGTGTGAAGATATTGAGAAAGATTATCCAGGGCTCCAAACATTGATTGAAGACATGTTTGAAACCATGTATAAAGCAAAAGGCGTTGGATTAGCGGCTCCGCAAATCGGAAAAAATATTCGTTTATTTATTGTTGATGGTAGCCCTTTTGCCGAAAAAGAAGAGGGAGAAGAAGATGATCCATTAGCACATGGGATAGAGGATTT
>CAJWCX010000034.1 GCA_913031405.1 uncultured Flavobacteriales bacterium
CAAACCAATTTTGAGCTCTCGTAGGCCAATTGTCTCCAAAAAAAGTCCGGGAACCGTATTTATTTTTACCAATAATCAGTCCGTCTTTTGGAATACCCTCGAATGATAGTTTTACTTTTTGAGTATCTGCTTTAAGCTTTTTTGATTCGATATACAAGCTGTCGTCCTGATGTCTGAATACTGTATTTTCTCCATTCATTTTCAAACTTGTGATATTCATTCCTTTTCCAGAAACATCTCTGCAGGATAAGTTAAAAACGATTTGCTGATCGGTTTTTATGTGCTTAAACTCAATTTCTTCTTGAACTTGGATTTCATCAGATACATCAGAAACATGAAGTTCGATACGGTAATGCAAAACATCAATTTGCGGTATCTGAGAAAAACCATTTACCCAGGTAATGGCTAATATAGAGAAAAGGAAGTGATGAGGTTTCATAGTGTAAAGTTACTTGAATCCTCTTTTCTTTTTAATGTTATCGTAAGCTTCTTGAATTTTCATGAACTTTTCTTGAGCTCCTTTTTGATATTCTTCACCCATGGATGCGACTTTATCAGGGTGGTGTGCAATGGCCATTTTGCGATAGGCTTTTTTAACCTCATCATCGCTTGCAGAGGCATCAACTCCTAGAATTTTATAGTCCGAGTTTACATCTCGGTAGAACATATTTTTCAGGCTTTCAAAATCAGTTTGGGATATACTTAATTTTTGAGCAATATTTTGAATTACTCTCATTTCGCTTTCTGCTACATCTCCGTCTGCTTTGGCAATACCAAACATGTAATGTACAAGCTGAACCCGTACTTCTCTTGGCATTCGTGTGCGAATGTCATTGCAAATTTGATCCAATGGGATCTGCTTGGCATCTAAAAACTGCTTTAATACTTTAAGGTGCTGAGTCGTAAATTGATTTCCAAATTGTTGAGAAAAAAATGCTTTTACATAATCGAGCTCTGCTTTCAATACTTTACCATCGGCTTTCATCACAGCAGCGGATAGAGCCATGAGCATTGTGGGTACATTTGAAGCTGATGCGCGTTGTCGGTAGTACTCAAAGGGATCTTGACCTCCGCTTCTACTTCTTCTATAATTGCCCTCAAAAAAAGATGCTACAAGAAAAGCCATTATGGCCAAACCTATTCGTTTGGTCGCGAGATAGACAAAAATAGCTATAAGCCACTTGTACATAAGTTCAATTCTTTAAAGCGAAAAACAGGGGCCGAAGCCCCTGTTACAAATTTAAGCGATTTGCTCAATATTTCGTTCAATAAAGCTGTCTAATGCTTCACCTTTTAAAAGTCCTTGACCCAACAAGGCCAGATCGGTAAGTTGTTTCGCCATCGCTTTTTGGTCTTTGTCTTTTTTCTTGAGTAAAGCACTTACTTTTGGATGATTTGCATTGACTACCAAATGATGCATTTCAGGGAATGCTCCATACATGGCACCGCCGCCCATGCGTTGTTGCTCCATCATTCTTCTCATAAATTCAGGCTGAGTGACAATAATAGGTGCTTCATCTTCAGACATAGATTCAAATTGAACCATAAATTTTTCTTTGTTTAAGGTCTCTTCAAATACAGGCTTGAGTTTTTCCTCGTCTTCTTTTGAAAGCTTCGAAGGGATATCTTCTGACTTCTTAATCAGCTTGTCTAATGAATCTGAGTCTACTCTGGTAAAAGTGATATTTTCGAATGTAGATTCTAACTTTTGTAGCCAATGAGACATTAAGGGTCCTGCAAGATGAAGAACGTCATAACCTCTATCTTTTGCTTTTTTCACAAAGGAGTATTGCTCCTCTTCGTCACTTGTATACAAGCAGACCACTTTTTTGTCTTTATCAGTTTGAAGCGCTTTAATCTTTTCTTTGTATTCTTCAATTGTGAAGTAGTCACCATCTGTATTTTTTATAAGTGCAAAATCTTTTGCTTTTCCTGAGAATTTCTCGTCAGAGAGCATTCCATACTGAACAAATATTTGAAGGTCATTCCATTTTTCTTCAAAATCCTTTCGCTCTTTCTTGAACATTCCAGATAATTTGTCCGCTACTTTTTTTGTGATGTGTGAAGATATTTTTTTCACATTGCCATCACTTTGCAGATAAGACCTAGAAACGTTTAAAGGAATGTCTGGAGAATCAATTACCCCATGTAGGAGTGTCAAGAACTCGGGCACTATTTCTTCTACATTATCGGTAATGAATACTTGGTTTGAATACAAATTGATTTTGTTTTTTTGAATCTCCACATTTTCTTTAATTTTTGGAAAGTAAAGAATACCTGTCAGGTTAAATGGATAGTCTACATTCAAATGAATGTGGAACAATGGCTCGTCAAAAGTCATTGGATACAATTCTCTGTAAAAGGAATTGTAATCTTCTTTCTTTAGGTCCTTCGGTGCTTTTGTCCAAGCAGGAACAGTATTATTAATGTAATTAGGTACTTCAACAGAAACCCTTTTTAATTTACCATTGTCGTCTTTTTCTCCTTCCGGAGAATCAATGTATTCTGTTTTCGTCCCGAATAAAATAGAAATAGGCAAGAACTTACAATATTTACTTAAGATGCCTTCGATGCGTTCTTTTTCTAAAAACTCTTTTGATTCTTTGGTTATATGCAGAACAATTTCAGTTCCTCTTTCTGTTTTATCTATCTCAGTGATGGTATATTCAGGGTCTCCATTGGATTCCCATTGCACGGCTTTTGCTCCCTTGCTGTAGGATAAGGTTTTAATCTGAACCTTATCAGCCACCATAAATGCAGAATAAAATCCAAGTCCGAAGTGACCTATGATTTGCTCTGCTCCCTCTTTACCTTCATATTTCTTAACAAATTCTTCTGCTCCAGAAAAGGCTATTTGGTTGATGTATTTATCAATTTCATCAGCTGTCATTCCAATACCATTGTCCTTGATGGTGATGGTTTTTTTCTTTTTATCAAGAATCACCTCAACCTGAAGGTCGCCGATCTCTCCTTTGAATTCTCCATTCGATGAAAAAAACTTTAGCTTTTGAGATGCGTCTACTGCATTTGAAACCAATTCACGAAGAAATATTTCGTGATCAGAGTAGAGAAACTTTTTGATAATCGGAAAGATGTTTTCCGTTTGTACATTAATATTACCAGTTTTCATAAAAATTATTTTCATACACTATGTCAAGAGTAGTGCCAAGATGAAAAATATGACACTTTGTCGCAATACGGTCCATAATTTTGACATTTCAAGGAAATTCTGACTTCAAAAGCCTTATTTTTGCCTCTATGGCTATCATGGAGTTCTTGCTTCCTTTGCTTTTTTTGTTTGGATTGCTTTGGTCCATTTCCAAGCTTCGTTTTTTCAAGAATTCTCCTTTTTCAATACGCAGTCTTCAGTTTGCTTTTACAGTGAGGGTGGTGATGGGATTTATTCTGTTTTTGATTTATTCAAAGTATTATACGGTACGTCAGGATGCAGATACTTTCAAGTATTTTGACGACAGCAAATACATGTATGATGCTTTTTGGTCCCATCCATTGGACTATTTTCAAATGCTTTTAGGGATTGACTGCAATACGGAATACTTCAATACCAATTACTTTGACCACATGTCAAATTGGGTCAGGTCATATGACAATGGTCTTTTTAATGATAACCGGTTGGTTATCCGTATCAATGCTTTTATGCGTATCTTTTCTTTTGGAAATTACCACGTGCATAGTCTTCTGCTGAGCTATTTTGCTTTTTTAGGTTCATTCTCTCTTGCACAGGTTTTTTACAAAGTTTCAAAAGTAAAATTGGCCAGTTATTTTGCTGTTTTTTTGGTTCCATCTGTCATTTTTTGGAGTTCTGGAATCTTAAAAGAGGCGGTCTTATTATTTGCTTTAGGTTTTTTTACTTATCATGTTTATGAATTATCTGGTCGCCACAAACGACTTCGATCCTATGCTGTTTTATTCCTAATGTCCTGTATTTTGATTGTAATGAAGTTATATGTCTTTGTGGCTTTTATTCCTCCTGTAATAGCATGGCTTGTGATTTCAAAATGGCGGCGTGGACTATGGGTATATTTTGGTGTTTATTTGATTTTTTTCGCGTTAGCTACATTGATTGGAGAATTCGACCCCAGATACGATTTTGTTAATTTAATTGTGGATAAGCAAAAGCAATTTATCGGTTTGGCGGAGTTCTATCAGGTCAATAGTGGTTTTGCTATGCAACCCCTATCTTATGATATATGGGCTATTGTAAAGGCTGGTCCTGAGGGGTTGATAAATGTACTTACCAAACCTTGGCCAAGCGAGGTAAATAGTATACTTTTTATTCCACCTTTTGTAGAAAACACTTTGATTCTTGTACTCATTTTCTTGAGCATTGTATATCGCAAATCATTGAGTCAAAAGGAATGGGATTTTGCTATCTTTTGTATCTCGTTTTGTTTTATTTTGTTCTTAGTCATTGGCTTGACCACTCCAATTACTGGGGCTTTAGTGCGTTATAAAATACCTGGTATTCCGTTTTTACTTATGGCTATATGCATATTTATTAGTCAAAATAAACTCCCTAAATTTTTATCACAAAGTAAACTTGCAAAATTTATAAGAGAGTTGATCTGAAAGTCACAAAAAAACAGTGATACAATTCGCACCACTGTTTTAAAAATATATATTTATCGCCTACTGTACGCGAATGGCCTTAGAAGTACTAGCGTTACCAATGGTCATGGTAGCGAAGTATGTTCCTTGCTCCAAAGTATTTTGGATGTTTAGGGTGTTCTCACCATTTGAAATCATGATGTTTTCATTGAACATTTCTTTTCCGTCAAGCGTGTAAATAAAAAGCGTTGCATTGGTGCTGTTTTGAATACTGGTAAAGGAAATCACGAGCTCATCCGTATTTGATTTAAAATAGGCTGAAAAAGAATTGTCAAGTATTTCTTGAGCACTTTCTGGTATTGATGCTGTTGACTCCACGATAACGGTACCAACCATTCCGTTTGCGGCATGCTGACCAACAGAGCAGTCATAGTTGTAGGTTCCTGCAATAGTGAATACGTGATTGTAAAGCACAGCATCAGAGGTTGGAGGAGATACAAAGCTCTCTGGATTTCCGTAGCTAGCTCCAGTCATGGTATTCACATCGAAATTTACGTTATGAAAACCGCCGTCATTCACCCACGTGACATTGTCACCGACATTAATGGTTAGAACTCCAGGGGTATAATAAAAGTTTCCTGAATTCACTGTGTGAGAGGTTTGAGCCGACAAGCCGAAAGAAATAAAAAGTGCGATAAAGGGTAAAATTGTTTTTTTCATAATTGTGTATTAAGTTTTGATTAAGGTATGAAATTTTGAGCGAATCCTTATTATTCTATCTTTCGCCAAATGAAATCATTGATTCCAGATCTTTGACTGTCCTCCTTTATATGTATGCGTCCATCACCTCTTTCATAAATAGTGAATGTAGGTATTTCAACACCTTCAGGAAGTTTGGAAAGTGTTTCTTCAGGCATTTTTAGAATAAGGTCACATGAGCCACCTTTTATATCTGATTTTTGATCTACAAAATAAAAGGGTTCTATGAACCTTATATTTTTGATTGTCATCTTGTTTTCAGTCAACTCGAGGGAAGCTTTCTCACTCATTTCAAGAAATCTTTTTGGGGGGTCTTGATTGGCTTTTGATGGCTCATTTATTTTGATCTCTTTGATTGTTTTTTCTATATCTACTTTATAAATACCAATGTATTTTTGAATACAAGTTTGAGAACAGAGAATACCTGATAGTATAAAGTAGAAAAAAATGGATAAAATTGTTTTCATTTCGTTTGTTTTAGTTTCGACCGCAAGATATTTAAAAATCGTTGAGATAAGGCATAAAAATAAAATACAGGAATTATTTTAGGCTTACCCAGATGTAGTTATCCATTTCCTTTGGCTCAACTGAATTGATGATTTGAAGCTGTCCTTCATCTTTAAGATATAAAGTGAGGTACATGTCCTGCGCTTCTTCAGGAACACCCATTTCACTCATATCTAGTAATAAGTCACATTCTCCGTTTTCTTTGACAGAATTCCGGGGGGTGTAGGGGATGGTTGTCACATTTCCATACATGTTAAGGGTTATCGATTCGCTATCAAATATCAAGCGAGTCTTATGTATGGTTTGTGCAAAATCTTTATTTAAAACCCCTTCTTTTGCGTATGCCGTTTCTTCAAAAAAAGGCATTGTAGCCTCAATGTCTACATGGTAGATACCGATGTATGATTCGATACAGTTTTGAGAAAAAGCGCTAAACCCTAAAAATAAAGCGCAAATAAGAAAGGTGTTTTTCATCTTAAAAATGGAATGACTTACAAGATAAAAAATAAAAACAAAAACCCTCTGATATATCAGAGGGTTTTGGAGGTCTCGAGCGGATTCGAACCGCTGTACTCGGTTTTGCAGACCGATGCCTAAGCCACTCGGCCACGAGACCCTTGCAAGTGAAGAGCAAAAATAATAAATTCCGTAAGACAGTGAAAAAACCCACCTTGTTTTGATAAGCTTTTTATGGGTAAATCTTCCTGATTGATGGACAAAAACAAAATAAATACCAGATTTTACTTCTTGGTTTCGGTTGTTTTTTCAGTTTCTTCAAGAGATCTGTCGTAAAGAAATTTAGCAGAAGATTCACTTGGAGTCCAAGGTGGTATTGTCCGTATATAAACATAATTTTCAGACGCCTAAACTTAGTGCTTTACCAATTTATGTGCTTGCTTATTTTGACCATCGAAAAACCAAACATAGTATACACCAGGTTTTAGACTTCTCGTATCGATAATAAGGGACTCCGAATTTTTCATTATTGAATCTAATTCTTCTCCGATACTGTTGTAAATTCTGACTATTCCATTTGCACCAGAATACATTTCAACTTCGTCATTACAAGGGTTAGGTGAAATCATGAAATTCAAAATAATCTCATTTACAGAAGAACAATTTTCTACAGTAATGCTTTGTTCGACACTTGAAATACAACCCAAGTTGTCATAGGAATAACTTAAACTGTGCACACCTAATCCCGCGATAGCAGGATTAAACATTGCTCCCTGAACTCCCGTTCCAGTAAAGAGTCCTCCAGTTGGAGAGGCATTAAGCTCAATACTAGAAACTGTATCACAAATAAACTCTTCGGAAAGGGTGAAGCTGATATCGGCGTAAGTGCTTATGTTGAGCTCTATTGAAACAGAGTCTGGACAAATCCCATTGGTTTCATGAGT
This sequence comes from uncultured Flavobacteriales bacterium, assembly GCA_913031405.1. GTDB lineage: Bacteria > Bacteroidota > Bacteroidia > Flavobacteriales_D > Crocinitomicaceae > UBA952. The sequence continues at coordinate 7,236 of CAJWCX010000034.1, forward strand.
AATCGTGTAAGACCCTATATCAGAATTATCAATATGAATAGCGCCACTATTAGGATCAATATCCAGTCCAGCCGTGGCAGAGAATAAACCTTGATTTTGGATCTCTGGAATGGCTATTCCATCTCCTAAACACAAGGAGAATCCACCATAGTCAAATTGCGCTGAAAGAAGAGGATTCATAACAGCATTAAGGGTATCCGAAATGCCTCCAGTACAACCGTTTTGATTGGTGTAGTTGACGTAAACGTCTCCTGAAAAATCAAGGTACAGAGTGTCGCTATTGGAAAAGATATTCCCATCGGTGATCCAATCAAAATTACCACCAACCTGGTCGGTGTATACCTCCAATAGCGATCCTTCACAAAACTCATTGGTTCCAGAAATATTTAGGCTAACCGTAGATTCTGGCATACTAAAAAATACTTCATATTCATTGAAACTACCACAAAACAAATCTGAGGTGGTTGTCGGTTGAATGACCGCAGCATATATTCCAGGACCAAGATTCATCACAATTTCATTTTGTTCACAGGAGTTGAAACCGTTGCTTTGAATCAGTTGAGGTGAAGAGCAGTTATCGATGTTGTACACATCAACGGTAACCGGGAATTCTGAAGAAAGTGTCATATTGAATGATCCTGGCTCAATGATTTCAAAACGATACCAATCGTAATCTTTGATACCACTTTCTGCCCAACATGTTCCAAAATAAGTTTCGTTACAAGACACATTCTGATAGCTAGGACTCGAAACAAAACAACCACCATTATTATTATTTCCACATGCTTCGTCCTCTACAAAGCTATTCATACCTGGTGTGATGTCACATTGCTCAAATGCTTCTATACAAAGCGTAAATTCCATGGTATTTGGTACCCAGTCGTACCAGTCATATACGCGTATGTAGTAATTTTGACCAGAAATAAAGTTATTTAGGGTCGTGGCTTCCGTTTCACCGTCATATGTCGAGTTCAAACAAATGAGACTGTTCAAATTGGAACAGCTCCCAGAGTATATTTCAAGGACAGCATCCATTTCTGAAGATCCAATCAATTCGATAGCACTCGCATTAGAGCTTGCTGTGAATGAATACCAAACATCATTTGTGGCATAACCATCGCAGCCTGGTATTGATTGTGATGCCAGCTGAAGAGATCCTTGTTCTGGAGTACATACTGTATCATTATTTAGTGTAATGGCATTCTCACATTCATCATTAGGAGGTGAATTTAAGGTGGAAAAATAGGTAAATGAATCGATACCAATATAATT
>CAJWCX010000035.1 GCA_913031405.1 uncultured Flavobacteriales bacterium
AAACTGGAATAGTAAAGAATTCAAAATTGGCGTTCTTGGAGCGGGGCAATTGGGAAGAATGTTGATTCAAGAGGCAGTCAATCTGAACATTCATCTTCACATGATGGATTCTGATAAAAATGCTCCTTGTGCTTACATTTCAAGTAGCTTTACATGCGGATCTATAACCGATTATCAGTCCGTGCTTGATTTTGGTAAAGACAAAGACTTAATTACCGTAGAAATTGAAAACGTGAACATTGAAGCTCTTGAAGACCTTGAAAAAATGGGTATTCAAGTATATCCACAACCAAAAGTTTTAAAAATCATAAAAGACAAAGGAACTCAAAAGGAGTTTTATAAAAATCACAATATTCCAAGTTCATCATTTGAGCTCTATGAAAATAAAAAAGCCTTAATGAATTCAAACACGACCTTTCCCGCAATGCAGAAAATGAGGACAGGTGGGTATGATGGAAAAGGTGTTCAGGTTCTCAAAAACATTGATGATAGTTTTGAAGGGCCCCATCTTATTGAAGAATTAATAGATTTCAGTAAGGAGTTATCCATCATTGTTTCCCGAAATCCATCTGGAGAGATCAGTACCTTTCCATCTGTAGAATGTGAATTTAATCCAGAGGCCAACTTGGTAGAATTTCTTTTTTCACCTGCAGATATATCAATAGAAATTGAAAACAAGGCAAAGCAAATTGCAACTGATGTAATTCAAAAATTGGATATGGTTGGACTATTGGCGGTGGAACTTTTTTTAACAAAAGAAGGTAATCTATTGGTCAATGAAATAGCGCCTCGCCCTCACAATAGCGGTCATCACACGATAGAATGCTGTCAGACCTCTCAATTTGCTCAGCATTTAAGAGCTATTCTTGATCTTCCTTTAGGAAGTACTGAATTGATCCAACCTGGCGCAATGATCAATCTACTAGGAGCTAAAGGACATAATGGAGTTGCGAAATACGACGGGCTTTCGGAATTGTTAAAGCACTCGAATGTTTTTCCTCATTTATATGGAAAAGAACAAACCAAGCCTTTTAGAAAAATGGGGCATATTACCATCACAGGAAAAACTTTAAAAGATGTCAAGATTAGAGCACAGCAGATAAAGAACATCGTAAATATTATCGCATAAAAAAAGCCACCAAAGTGGCTTTTAAAAAAAATCAAATCTCGTTACTGAACGACGAATTTCTTAATCAATTTAGACTGACTGGTTTTGTATTCAATCGAATACAGACCTTTAGCATATGTGCTTAAGTCTACTTCAAAGTTCCAAGAACCATTATTGATGTTTAAATCAAAATGATGAACGAGCTGCCCTGCATAATTGTAAATTGAAATATTATTATCATCATCATTCAATGAGGTAATGGTTACGTTCAATACATCCGTTGCTGGATTTGGATAAATCTGAAGTGCATCATCGATATTGAACTCAAATGCTTCTCCATTACCCAAATTAGGCCCGAGCTCGTACCCATTATCTACTGCGGTAGAAATCGATGTTGAACTCGCATTATCTACCCTTCCGGATGGATCCATGAGCATTCCAATGATATGTATATTGTTCTCATCCCAACCTGCAGGCAATGTGAATGAAAAGTTCGAAATATACTCTTCTCCTGCGTTGATTGAAGCTGGGAAACTATTTGAAGAACCTGTAAAACTTGGAGCAATAGATCTTGCTACATGGTCATATACCATCTGTGAGGCTGGAACTGGATTGGGAAGCGCTTCGTATCCGCCCATAACACCATTACCGCCACCTGCATATGCATTTGATTGGTTGTATCCGCTATCAGTGCCAGTCACTCCATCTTCTGTCAAGGCACAAGCGACTTTATAACTATTACTTGCATTTTGAGAGAATGTAGATTTAACAGAAACCTCTAGAACTCTTGTTACAGGATCCCATGTAGCTCCATTTAACAAAACTGCTGCAGGCTCCGTTTGCAATCTTTCAAGAAAATCAGCCGTCATTCCTGAAGGATCTACATCAGGGCCACGATCTACAACAGCGCTTGGATATCCCCCTATCAAAGATCCCATTCCTGAGTCATAAGTAGCATCGGTCATTGGATCTCCATTATGAACAGCAATTCCTATCCAATAGTCTTGGTAAGTGGCCTCAAACAAGTCCATGTAAACAGCACCTCTTGGACACCACTGGCACCAGGTCCCAGTGGCCTCTTCTCCAACCACTGCCTTGCCAGTTGCAGGAACAATCGGATCAATACTAATTGACTTAGAATCGTCACTTGAATCATCATCAACTGTGACTCCATTCACATTGGATATGGTCACCGTTAAATCGTTATTACCAAGAACTGGGGTAAGCTGAATAGAAAAAGTATGCTCATAGGTATCAAGTGAGACCAAATTGAGACCAGTGATGTTTTCAGTCACATCATTACCATTATAGTTATAGGTTAAGTCAAAAGAGTTGATATCAATTTGACCTAAGTTTCTAGCTGTTGCAGTAACATCGTAGCTCAATCCAGCAATACCATTTATTTGAGAAATAAAAGAAACACCACCATTTAACGCAGGTAAATTCGCTGGTAGATGTGTATAACTAATGTCATCTACATAAAATCCAGAAACACCATTTCCTCCTTGACCTACTGGATTCACAGGATAAAGATCCAAGATTCCTATCTGACCGGTTGGATTGGAGAATGTTCCCTGAGAAACGTTATCTATAAAAAGCTCCCAAACATTAGAAGTTAAATCCATTTCGATTCTCATATTGAACCACTGGGCCATTGGATAATTGGCATTGATATATGGTGTATTTTGATTAGAAAGCTTCAAGGTTCCATCTTGTAGCATGTAGCAATCCATAGCCCATATCTCAGCAACTACAAGAGTACCCTGAAGGTTGAAATAGGCACCCTTTCCGGATTCCACGAAAAAATTAGCTTCAAAAGAAAAATTTCCTGAGTTGTATACTTGATCGAAAGGCAAAACCACATCTTGCGGACCACCATTTGCAGATGTGGAAGAAAAATAGATGGATTGATTCCCGCTACTGGCATTATCAGCGTTAATAGTCACATCTTCTGCTCCTCCCTCTGTCCCACTCCAGGTGGTCCAGTCTGCTGAACTTGAACCCAAGTATGAACCTACAGCATAAGATTCAAAATCATCCGTAAATGATTGAGCAAATATGGTACTTGATGCGACCACGGACACTAAAAATAAAATTGATTTTTTCATTACGTTGTGTATTTTTTAGAGTTTTTGTTATGTTTTCTACGGTTGAAAAGAAATTTTAATGTTAACAAATATGAGGATTTTATTTTAGAATTACATTTGCCATGAACAATTCCCGGATTTATATGTTAGCCACATTTTTTTTTAGTAAATTCGACCCTTAATATTTTAAAATTCAAAATAATGAATCCAGATTATCAATTAATGTTAATTGCTTGGGCAGCTGTGGCGGCTTGGGTGGCGTTTGTCATTTTTACAAACCGGAAAATACATCCAAAAGCTTTGTTCGCTTTATTCATGGTTGAATTGTGGGAACGATTCAGCTATTACGGAATGCGTGCTTTACTGATTCTATACATGACAGCAAGCGTTATCGATGGTGGTTTTGCCTTTGACGATGCTAAAGCATATGGAATATATGGAGCCTATGGAGCCCTTGTGTATTTAACTCCTCTAATAGGGGGTTACTTTGCTGATAAATTAGTTGGATTTAGAAAGGCCATTGTATGGGGAGCAATTCTCATGGCAATAGGTCAATTCACCTTATTTTTAAGTGGTAATACAAATGAGGTTTCCTTTTATATTGGTCTAGCTATTTTGGTAGTAGGGAATGGATTCTTTAAACCTAACATATCTAGTATGATTGGGCGCTTCTATGAAGAAGGTGACAAAAGAAGAGATGGTGCCTTTACCCTTTTTTATATGGGGATTAACATGGGGGCGTTTCTTGCTCCATTGACGTGTGGAGCGATTGGTGAAAATGAGGGATGGTCATACGGTTTCCTTACTGCGGGTGTTGGAATGGTCATCGGTTATCTTGTATTCGTATGGGCACAAAAACAAGGCATGTACGGAGAGGTTGGAAAAGGTCCTGATGTAGAAGCCACCAAGTCAGTGGTTCCAGGAATATCAAATAAACTTCTGCCTCTTGTTGCTTCTGCATTAATGATTGTATTGGCGTCAACATTAATTGTATACAACGACATCGTTGACCTCATTTTACTGCTACTCTCTGTGTTTGTTATTGGATATCTCTTGTATGAGGCAAGTAAGATGGAAATTAAGGCAAAACAACGCATATGGGTTGTAGTGGTGTTGCTCTTTTTTACCACAACTTTCTGGACCTTCTTTGAGCTTGCTGGATCAGCATTGAGCTTATTCACAGCGCGAAATGTAGATAGAACATTATTCGGATACGAAATTAAAACCACCTTTTTTCAATCTTTTAACCCTCTATTTATTATGCTTTTTGCCCCTATCTTTTCATGGATATGGATTAAGCTTTCGAACATGAACAAGGAACCCGCAGCTCCTTATAAATTTGGTTTGGGACTTGTTCTCTTAGGTCTTGGATTTCTTGCTTTGAATTTGGGGGGAGCCTCTGCATCAGCTGGTATGATTCCAGCTATTTTTATGGTACTATTATACCTCTTGCATACGATTGGTGAATTGACCTTATCACCTGTTGGATTATCCTTGGTAACAAAACTTTCACCTCGCCATATGGTCGGGTTTCTTATGGGAATATGGTTACTTTCATCTTCTCTTGCACACCAAGGTGGAAAACATATTGCCAAACTGACCACAGTAAATGAAAAAACAATAGTAGAAAGTGAATCCTTTCAGAAATCACAAATGGATGAAGACATCAAAGCCTTGCTATTAACGGATCAATTCAAAAAAGAATTAGAGGAAGGATCAGTTGAAGATGTATTAACAGATTCCGCATTTCTTGCCGTGTTGAATGCAAAACAAGACATAAAATACAGTGTATCAACTATTGTTTATCCTGATTCGATTCAAGATAAAGATACCATGCTAATATTGAATTACTTAACAGAAGGAAAAGCCATATTTGATACTTTGGCAAACAAACAAGAAGCCGATATATTTTACGCTGAGAAAAATGACTTTCAACTCTCTTTAAAAAATATGATTGGCGATACTAATATGGTTGGCGATACTAAATGGAAAAATCACGACGACATAAGGTTAGAGCTATCGAAAATTGATACAATCAACAATTTAGATAGTATTCTTACTGATTTAGACTTCATTAGACGAGTAAATTCTAAATTTGGTATATCAGAAGTAAAAATAATGGATCGTTTTACTGAAGCTAATAAATATAGCGGAAGTAAAAAAGAACAAATGTTAAAAGGCGCCACTGTCAATTATATATCTCTGAAACAAAATACAGTTAATTCATCTGTACAAAGTGAAAAAGAACTTGAATCTCTTTTGAAAAAATCCCCGGGAACGGCGGTAATTAATTCGATTCGACAAGAATCACTGAATAAAGGATTAGGTGTATTCGAAATGTTAGGTTTCATTGCTATTGCATGTGGTATTCTACTGTTTATCATTGGTGGACCAATCAAAAAATGGATGCACGGCATCAACTAAAAAAACATTACAGATAAAAGGCTGCTTTACGCAGCTTTTTTTTTCAAAAACTTCTATTTGTGAGAATTATGAAAACTACTTTTAGCCTAATAGTAATTGTCCTTATGTCATTTCATTATCGTTCTCAAACGCATTTAGAAATGGTACACGAAAAAAATATTGACACCACCATTGAGGCAGTTTCATTTCATGATTTAGAGGAATTGTATTATGCCTCTGAACATCCAGACCTAAAAATAACCTTTGATACTCTTTATGATTATCAAATATATTTTGATGGAAAAAATACGGGTTTGTTGTCCAACCGCGATATTTATCTTAAAAAATTAAAAAGAGGAGATCACAATATCACCTTAAAAAAGAAGGGAAACAAGAAGGAAATTCTCATCAGTAAAAATATCAAAATAAAGCCTGCACCTCCCTGGTTTGATAACGATGCGACAGTGCTGGGGATTCTTATGATTGCTCTTTTTATTGTATTTAGAACCTACAACAGTGATCGCAGCTATTTTAAGAAATTCTATAAGTTTGTTCCAGCCCTTTTAATGTGTTATTTTATTCCTGCAGCTTTGAATTCTTTTGGTATCATCTCATCTGAGGAATCTGAACTTTATTTTATAGCATCTCGTTATTTACTACCTGCCAGCTTGATTCTTTTGTGCTTAAGTATTGATATTCCTGCGATAAAAAGATTGGGATCAAAGGCCATTATTATGTTCTTTGCGGCAACTGCTGGAATCGTTCTTGGTGGGCCTTTTGCCCTTTGGCTCGTTTCTTTAATCTCTCCCGATGTATTGAATGATGAAATATGGCGTGGATTATCTACCGTAGCTGGATCTTGGATTGGTGGTGGTGCCAATCAAGCCGCTATGAAAGAAATTTACGGTGCTAGTGACCAAATATTTTCCGCCATGATTATTGTTGATGTTTTTGTGGCCAATCTATTTATGTCCATTCTGTTATTTGGTATTGGTTACAACAAGAAACTCAATCGTTTTTTCAAGGCGGATGATAGTGCCATAGAAAACCTAAAGTCCAAAATGGAAAGTTTCCAAGCCGGTGTCACGAGAGTAGCTACTTTCAATGACATGATTTATATGTTGGGAATCACCTTCTTTTTTGTTGGAATGGCGCATTTAGGGGCTGATATCCTTGCTCCAATGATTTCCCAATCTTTGGAAACCATGACCAACTTGGATGCCGCCCGATTACTCAAGCAGTTTGGTAATTCATTCTTTTGGCTAGTGGTTTTGTCTACTGTTTTTGGTGTTTATCTTTCTTTTACAAAATACCGGAATTTTGAAGGGGTAGGTGCATCAAAAATGGGCAGTCTATTCCTATATGTATTGGTGGCAACCATCGGAATGAAAATGGATGTCATGGAGCTTATTGCCAATTGGGGCGTCTTCAAATTCTTACTTTCTATCGGTCTAATATGGATCACAGTACATGCTTTGTTTTTGTTTGTGGTGGCGAAAATCATCAAAGCACCATTCTTTTATGTGGCAGTAGGTAGCCAAGCCAACGTAGGTGGCGCTGCTTCTGCTCCCATTGTTGCTGGTGCATTTAGTCCTTCTTTGGCCCCTGTGGGCGTTTTATTGGCTGTTTTAGGGTATGCGGTAGGAACCTTTGGTGCAATTATATGTACCATCATGATGAAATCATTAGCTGGTTAGACTAATACGTTGAGCCTATTCTTTTATTGACAAGACCATCAATTTTTGTAAAAAGATTGGTGGGCAAATAGGTCCGCCATTCAATTTCCTCTAGCTCTCCACCAAAAGCAAAATAATGGTCAATATTGGCTGTGATAAATTCCTTGACCACATGTTCATGAAAATTAATGGTTGCGATCCAACCCTCATCTAATTCTTCAAACCATTCATCGTAATAACAATCATCTGAAGAATGAAAATTCAATACATTTTCTCCAATGAGGATGAATTTATTGATACCTTGATGCATCATTGGTTCGATGACTTCTCGCTTTAAGACCATAATATCGTTTTCTATTGCATCATTCCACTCTCCGATAAATTCAATGATGGCATATCCCCCGTCATAATCGGCATAGAGCACCTTCAAAAATAAGGTAGAAGATCCAAAATAATCCCATTGAGGATGAATTAGGAAATTGTATATGCGATTGGAAAACTCGAATTCACTGTATTCTCTTTCGTAGAAGGGTGATACTGCATCATCAGATGCAATGTAGTAACCACGCCAATTAAAAAAAGGTTCAATAAAGTGCATAGCCAAATTTAAAAAAGACGATTGACATATTCTTATTATTTTAGTAACACTTTAAAAATAAAACAATGCGCAAACTCTCATTTCTTCCCATCCTTATATTAGTAATAGCTTCATGTGGAGATGAAGCTCCCAAAAAGAAAGAAACGAAAAATTGGTTTGACGCTCAAACGGATTACTCGTTTCAATCTAAAGCTGTAAACCTAATTTCTAACGAAGAAAATATCATGACCTACGGATCCTTCAAAATGAACCAAATTCTTAAAAAAGGACTATTTGATTCTGAAATGGCAAAATCAAGTGTAGTCAAAATGGGTAAAAAGGAGTTGAATAAAATCAATGAATCCGTTAATATGAATGCACCAATGTATTATGCGCTTCAAATGGGAGATACCCCTGAAGAACCGAATGTTCTTCTTTTTGGAAAAGTGAAAGATCAAAACAAAATGATTGACATGATTGAGGAACAAAACCCATATGCGAATCGAGAAGAAGCGGATAATTACTCCATTTTTTATAATGAAGGAATGATTGCGGGAATAGGAAAAGAACAATTTATAATTAAAATAAACTCCTCAGGACAATTGGATATGATAACACCAAGGGAAGATATAG
>CAJWCX010000036.1 GCA_913031405.1 uncultured Flavobacteriales bacterium
TATATCGAATTATCTAGCCGCTGGAAATACTCTTGACCCTAATGGAATTCGAGTTGGTGGTAATTTTGCAACCACTGGGGCTACTGTTCCTGCTGGAGCAATGCAGGATTGGACGCCTTCTGATGCCAATTCTGCCATGATGGACATGGGGAATGGTCTGTGGTCAATTGATATCATGTATGATCCGTCATCTGCTGGTTCAGAACAATTATACAAGTTTGTTAATGGAGATTGGGGAACTAACGAAGGTACAGATACCTCCGCAATAGCAGATGGTGGCTGTGGAATAGATGATGGCGGAGGAAATATTAATCGGGTACTAACTATTCCCGCGGATAATATGACCTATACGTTCTGTTGGGATCGATGTGATCCATGTAATGTGGGATTTGAAGAGGAAATGATGGGTGCTTTAAATGTATATCCAAATCCTGCGGAGAACGAAATATATATCGATTTTGATCACTCGGGTGTATATTCTTCAACTATTGAATTGTTTGATATGAGTGGAAAAAAATTGATGGAGCAATTTATGAATCAAACAACCGCTAAAATGAATATCGCTAATTTGAATTCAGGTTTATACATGTATAAAGTTTCTAATCGAAAAGGATTCGTTTCAGGCAGATTTATTAAGAAATAATTTATTTTTACATTCAAAAAGCCCAGTTCGTTCTGGGCTTTTATTTTTATTTGATATGAAGTGGATAAGCTATTTGGTCGTTTTCCTGCCAATTTATGGAGTTTCTCAGATTCTTGATTTAACCCCATCTTTTCCAACTCAGCAAGACCAAGTCACAATTGTCTATGATGCCACTCAAGGCAATGGTGCACTGACTGGTCAAACCTTAGTATACTGTCATACGGGGCTGATTACTCAAACAAGCTCTGGCCCAAGCAGCTGGCAATTTGTTCAAGGAGATTGGGGTACGGCGGATGCAAGTGTCTTGATGAACAATCTTGGAAATGACTTATTCGAAATTAATATTGACATACCACTGTTTTATGGATATCCCTCGGGAACAGAAGTCTATCAACTTGCCTTTGTGTTCAGGAATGAAGATGGCAGTATCGTTGGAAGAGATAGTGACGGAAGTGATATTTATTATGATGTGTATCCTGTTAACGGGTCATTGGTTTGTGCAATTTTTGATCCTCAGAATTTGAGTTTATTTGACAGTAACGAGTCTTTCATTTTGAATGCTGAATCAAATGTTTCCAGTAATTTGACTCTGACAGATAATGGAATTGAAATTCAGTCTCAGTCTAGCGTTACTGAAATATCCATTACACACAGTGGTAATTCCTCGGGAATTCATGAAATTGTTTTAATTGCAGAATCAAATGGTGAAACTGCCTATGATACCATAAATATTATAGTCAATCCAGAGGTAAATATTGCGGATCCGCCCCCATCAAATTTGGGAGCAAATTATTTGAATGATTCGACCATACTCTTTAAGTTGTTCGGACCGGATAAAGAACATGTTTATCTTATAGGTGATTTTAACAATTGGAATTTGTCCACTGATTTTCATATGAACAGAGCAACGGACAATGCAACATGGTGGATAGAGGTTTCAGGATTGAATCCAGGACAGACTTATGCATATCAATATTACATTGATGGAGAACTCAAACTTGCTGATCCTTTAAGTGAACTTATTCTCGATCCAAACAACGACGAGAATATTCCTGAAGCCACATTTCCTGATTTACATCCATATCCAGAAGGATTGACGAGCGGATTTGTTTCGTTGGTTACACCAGGCGAAATTGAATATAATTGGACAAATGATGGTTTTGAAAAGCCCGAAAATAAAGACCTAATCATTTATGAGCTCCTCGTTCGTGATTTTACGCATGATCGAAATTATCAAGTATTGATTGATACATTGAATTATTTAGAAACCTTGGGTATCAATGCCATAGAATTGATGCCTCCAGGAGAATTTGAAAACAATGAAAGTTGGGGATATAACCCTTCTTTTCACATGGCTTTGGATAAATATTATGGAACTCCAGAAAAATTTAAAGAATTTGTTGATGAATGTCATTCACGGGGTATTGCAGTCATCGTGGATATGGTATTGAATCATGCATTTGGTCAGAGTCCTATGGTAAATATGTATTGGAATCCCGTTACTGGGAAACCCGCTGCAAACAATCCATGGTTCAATGTCGACTGCCCGCACGAACCCTATTGCTGGGGATACGACCTTGATCATACCCGACAAGCCACAAAAGATTATATTGATCGCGTAAATTTATTTTGGATAGAGGAGTATCATATCGATGGTTTCCGTTTTGATTTTACGAAAGGATTTATCAATTCTTCTGATAATTACAGTGAGGAAAGAATTACATTGATTAAGAGAATGGCTGATACCATATGGGCTTTGAATTCAGATGCTTACATCATTTTAGAGCACTGGTCTGATAACAACGAAGAGAAACAACTCGCGGAATATGGCATGATGCTTTGGGCAAATATGACGCATGAATACCAAGACGGAGGTATGGGATATCCGAATAGTTCCAATTTGAGTAATGGGGTTTACCTAAATAGATCATGGAGTGTACCACATTTATTAACCTACATGGAGAGTCATGATGAGGAAAGAATGATGTTCAAAAATATTTCTTTTGGAAACTCAATAAATGTCGATCATGACGCCAAGAATGAGTTTGTTGCATTGGGGAGAATGAGAGCAGCTGCAACTATTTTTTTGCTACAACCAGGGCCAAAAATGATTTGGCAATTTGGGGAATTGGGATACGATATATCGATCGACGATCCCTGCCGCGTTTGCAATAAACCGGTTCTTTGGGAATACTTCGAAGAAGAAAAACGTAGAGAATTATACAACGTGTATTCAGCTCTAAACTATTTAAAAAGAAACTATTCGACTTTTCAAACATTGGATGTGGACTATTCCTTAGGGGGATCCGTAAAGAGATTGAGACATAACCATTCAGACATGAATGCCATTACTTTAACGAACTTTAATATTATAGACCAGTCAGGGATTCCAACCTTTCACCATACGGGTTGGTGGTACGAATATTTTTCAGGTGACAGCATCTATGTTGAAGATGTCAATGCGTCGATTCAGCTTTTGCCTGGTGATTTTAGGGTATATACAGATGTGAATATTGGAACCGTCAACTTTGAATTTTCTGAGCTTGGTTTTGTTCAAAACGATTACTGGGATATTCATGTTTTTCCAAATCCAGGTAGTGAAGATCTCAATATTTATCTCGAAAATTTAAACCATCAAAAAGTACAATATCACTTATTAGACGGTCAGGGTAGAATAGTTGCCAAAGATGGATTCATCGTGGATGAAAAACCTGTTCAAAAAGTGATAAATATTCAAAGTGTTGCTCCAGGATCCTATGTTTTAAAAGTCACTTCAAAGGACATGAATTACACTCAAATGATTGTTATACAGTAATGTATCGAGCTTTTTTCCTTTTTGTATTTCTCGTGAATGGCATTTGTTCACAAATGATTCATCCTTCTAATAATGATGCCTTCATCCAAGATGAGGTTGCAAGTATATACATACAACTTTCAAATCAAGATCTAGAAACAATTCTGACGGATAGTATGTATTCTGATTTCGAATACCCAGCAAGTTTCATGTACATATCTGCGGATTTCATTGATACGATTTCTAATGTGGGATTTCGTTTGAGGGGCAATACCTCTAGGAGTGCAGATAAAAAGTCTTTTAAAATCTCGTTTAATTCATTTGTTCAGGGCCAAAAATTTAAGGGTCTAGATAAAATGAATTTGAACGGAGAACATAATGATGTTTCTATCATGAGATCAAGGCTTTCAAATCAATTACTTGCATATGCTGAGCTACCTTGCTCAAGAACAAGTTATATCAAATTGTTCATTAATGAGGAGTACAAGGGTTTGTATTTGAATGTTGAGCATATAGATGATGAATTTCTTCAGAGAAGGTTTATAGATGACGATCAGGGAAATTTATATAAATGTTATTGGGGTGCTGATTTCAATAATCTCGGTACATCTCCTGTTCCATACTATGATTTCTACGAACTCAAAACGAATAAAATTGAAAATGACTATAGTGGATTGATTGCACTAATACAGATTATTAATAACACCTCAGATGATGATCTGGCTTGTGCCCTCTGGGAAGTCTTTGATGTGGACTTATATCTCAAGACTTTAGCTATGGAGATTTTGATTGGACATTGGGACGGTTATGCGGTAAACATGAATAATTTTTATCTGTATCAAAGGCCTTCAGATGGTAAATTTGTTTTTATAGAGTATGATATGGATAATACTTTTGGTATCGATTGGATAGATGTAGATTGGGCACACAAGAATATTTATTTTTGGGGAGAATCGGACCGACCTTTGTACCAAAGGGTGATGGGTGTGCCTTATTTTCGTGATCGTTTTACATTGCATATGGCTCAATTGCTCCAGGATTATTTTATTCCGGCCAATATTATTTATGAGCTGAATGAGACACAATCTTTGATTACTCAGGCTGCTCTGGATGATACCTACAAGGAATTGGATTATGGATTTTCCAATGATGATTTTTTAAATGCGATTGATTTGGCTTTTGGGGCCCATGTCAGTTATTCCCTTTCAGATTATATTTCAACAAGGTACAGTACGGCAGATTTTCAGCTTGAGGAATATCTTGGTCTCGAACCCCCGTGTGATTTGGGTATAGATGATCATTACATGACCTTAGTACCTGAAAGATGGATTGATTTAAACGGTAAGCCAATAAAAGATATTAATACATTTCGTGGGATGTATATTATAGTGTACAGTAATGGTTTAACCAAAAAACAGGTGCGATGAGACTAGGGATTTATTTATTTATTGTATTGTTTTCTTCTAATTTGTCATTTGAAGCTTTAGCTCAAAAGCTGTCCTTTGATCATGTGGAGCCCGCAAACTGGTGGACGAACATGGAGCATTCGAAGGTGGAAGTCCTTTTTCACAAGGAAAATATTTCTGAGTATAGAGTGGCTTGTGAGGGATTGACTGTTTTAAAAACAACCTCAACCAACAATCCAAATTTTCTTTTTGTCACATTGGAGACCAAAAATAAAAATCCCGGTATTTATAATCTTACATTCACCTCTTTTAAAAATAAAAGAAAAAAGAATCTGACCTACAAGTTTGAATTGAAAGAGCGCGAGTCGGGCTCAAGAAATCGCAAAGGTTTTGATCAATCTGATCTCATCTATTTAATTATGCCAGACCGATTTGCCAATGGCAATGAATCTAATGATTCACATGATAGCCTTTATGAAAAAGCCGATCGTGGGAATCCTGCCGGTAGACATGGAGGCGATCTTGAAGGAATCATCCAACACCTCGATTATATTCAAGAGTTAGGTGCCACAGCTATTTGGACCACGCCATTAATGGAGGACAACGATAGTGTATACTCCTATCATACCTATGCTCAAAGCGATGTATATAAAATCGACCCGAGATTTGGTGTCAATGAGGATTATAGATCTCTAGTGCAGGAGGCGCAAAAGCGAAATATAAAGATCATTCAGGATGTGGTTACAAATCACTGGGGGCATATGCATTGGATGATGTTTGATGCACCCGATACAAATTGGTTTCATCAGTTTCCAGAGTTTACACAATCCAATTTCAAAATGGGTACCCATATGGATCCTCACAGCTCATTAATCGATTATAATATTTGTCGCAATGGATGGTTTGTAAAAACAATGCCTGATTTAAATCAGGATCATCCCCTTGTATTGAACTATTTAATTCAGAATTCAATTTGGTGGATTGAATATGCTGGTCTTGATGGTTTACGTGTAGATACTTATTCTTTCAATTCCAAAGAAGGGGTTGCTAAATGGACGAAATCGATTATGCAAGAGTACCCTGATTTTTCGATTGTTGGTGAGATTTGGATGCTTGATCAAGCGCAAATTGCTTTTTGGCAGAAAAACAGTCCTGTTGCTGCAATTCAAGGATACAATTCAGGCTTGCCTTATGTGATGGATTTTACGCTTTTGGATGCCATGTCAAAAAGCTTCAAAGAAACGGAGCAAGGATGGAAAAAAGGAATGCTCCGTGTTTATGAAAATTTCATCAATGATTTCCTATACGCCGATGCTGACAATCTACTCGTGTTTTTCGAAAATCACGACACTGAGCGATTCAATGAGCGACATCCAGACATTAGGGATTATAAATTGGCCTTGTCACTCATTTGCACAACAAGGGGTATTCCACAAATTTATTATGGAAGTGAAATAGGTATGAAAGGTGAAAGAAATTTTGGTGATGGCGATATACGAAGAGATTTTCCGGGAGGTTGGAAAGATGATCAACACAGTGCCTTTATTGATTCACAAAGAACGGATGAGGAAAACGCGTATTTTGAATTCACAAAGATGCTTCTCAATTGGAGAAAAAATAAAAAACTGATTCACAAAGGCCAATTGATGCATTATATTCCGGAGAGAAACGTTTATGTTTATTTTAGATATACTGAAGACGAATCGGTCATGGTCATACTTAATAATTCCACCGAATCTCGGGAGATTGAGCTCAATCGTTTCAACGAAAGATTGGCTTCTTTTTCAACTGGAGAGGATGTTTTATCGAATTCTAGTTTGGATTTAAATTCGGATCAATTCTTCAAAGTTGAGGGCAAAACTGTACATATTTTTGAGCTAAAGAAATGAGAACCATTATTTATTTATTTGTTTTTTGTTTCGTATCAGGATATTTGACGGGGCAAAATCCGTCAAGGGGGTTTATCTCCATTGAACAGGATGATTTGGGACTGGTCATTAAGGTTTCTGATGGGACTTATTTGATTCGGGCCTATTCCGAGCAAATACTAGAAACCACTTTTCTACCTAAAAATGAGAAATTTGAATTCACATCACATACTATTGAAAGTGACAACTTAAGTCAACCTTTTAAGTTTGGGGAAACTTCTTCGGGAATTATTTCCATTTGGATGGGTGATTTTTCGATTGTTATGCATAAAAGTCCTTTTCAAATTTTTTATCATTATAAAGACAAATATTTGATTTCAGAAGGGATGGGATATCACAAAAAATCATCTCATCAATGCATTGGTTTCAATCTCGATTCAAGTGAGGTGCTTTTTGGAGGAGGTGCGCGGGCATTGGGAATGAATCGTAGAGGCAATCGTCTTGAACTCTACAATAAAGCACATTATGGTTATGAGGAACGTTCAGAGCTCATGAATTATACCATACCTGTTGTTCTCTCATCTAAAAAATATGCACTACATTTTGATAATTCTGCCATTGGATATTTGGACCTTGATTCTGAGAGTAATAATACCTTAACTTATGAAACCATAGGGGGTAGGATGACTTATCAATTGATCGTTGGAGAAAACTGGAAAGATTTGCTTAGAGAGTACACTTTTTTAACAGGGAGACAACCGATGCCACCTAGATGGGCATTTGGAAATTTTGCAAGTAGATTCGGTTATCATTCCGAAAGAGAAGCAAGAGATGTTGTGCAGAAATTCAAAGAAGATTCAATTCCTTTAGATGCGATTATCTTTGATTTGTATTGGTTCGGTGACACGATAACGGGCACAATGGGCAATCTCGAATTTCATAAAGATTCATTTCCTGAACCTCATAAAATGATTTCCGATTTCAAACAACAGAATATCAAAACCATTTTAATCACAGAGCCCTTTATCCTAACTAGTTCTAAAAAATGGAAGGAAGCCAACACAAAACAACTATTGGCATTGGATGAATCTGGTCATCCCTATCGTTATGATTTTTATTTCGGCAATACTGGCCTATTAGACATTTATAAGCCACATGTTCGGAGATGGTTTTGGGGTGTTTATCGTGATCTGAGAAACATGGGTGTTGAGGGGATTTGGGGTGACTTGGGTGAGCCAGAAGTTCATCCAAGTGATCTTTTTCACAATGGTATTCCTGCGGATTTTGTTCACAACACTTACGGTCACGACTGGGCCCGACTAATCCATTCGGGATATAAAGAAGATTTCCCTAACGAAAGACCTTTTATTTTGATGAGATCGGGATATTCTGGTTCTCAGCGATTTGGTATGATACCATGGTCGGGTGATGTGAACCGCTCATGGGGCGGTTTAAGATCACAAATGGAGATTTCTTTGCAGATGGGACTTCAGGGAATGGGTTATATGCATTCTGATTTAGGTGGCTTTGCTGGTTCTAATGATGATCCAGAGCTCTATGTAAGATGGCTTCAATACGGAGTTTTTCAGCCCATATTCAGACCTCATGCCCAGGAAGAGGTTGCAAGTGAGCCTATTTTCAAAGATAATAAGACCAAGGACCTCGCTAGAAAAGCCATCGAATTGCGATACAAACTATTGCCATACAACTATTCCCTTGCCCATGAAAATCATATCAGCGGTACACCATTGATGAGAC